>JANOWX010000575.1:0-6111 GCA_031418175.1 Acidobacteriota bacterium
TGGAAGCGCTGCGTACCCAGATTTCAGGGCTGCGCCGGTTTCAGCACCAGATGCTCAATGAAAAATTCCATCATCCGCTCGGTTTTGATGCCGGAATGTCCAAGGTCGGGGCCGACCTGCACCTCGAAGCTCTTGCCCGCGCGTTGCAGCGCCGCGATCAGTTGCATGGAATTGTTCGGGTGCACGTTGTTGTCCGCCGTGCCGTAATAAATCATCAGCCACCCGCGCAGCTTGTCGGCGTAATTCATCGCGCTGCCGGCTTCGTAGCCTTCCTTGTTCTCCTGCGGAATCCACATATACCGCTCGGTGTAAATCGTGTCGTAGTGGTACCACGCAGTCACCGCCGAAGAAGCCGACGCCGCCGCGAATACATCGGGGTAACGCAGGATCGCCAGCGCCGAGGCATAGCCGCCATACGACGTGCCGAAGATGCCGACGCGGTTGCGGTCAACGTAGGCGCGTTCGGCCAGCGCCTTGACACCCGCCGCCTGATCGTCAATCTCGACCGTGCCCAGTTTGCCGTAGATCACGTCCAGCGCGCGTTTGCCGCGCCCGGCGGCGCTGCGTGAATCGAGCCGCGCAATCAGGAAACCGTATTCAGCCAGCGCCTGTGGCAGCGCAAAGTTTTCATTCGCGCCGTTGGTCGCGGGGCCGGCGTAAACACTGACCAGCAGCGGATATTTCTTGCTCGGATCGAAATTCGAGGGGAAGCTCAGAATGCCGTACAACTCGGTCAGGCCATCCGCCGCTTTGAATTTGAAGACTTCGCTTTTCTTCAGACCAAGTTGATTAAATTTGCTCAGATCGCTCTGCGCCAATTCTTCAATCACCTTGCCGTCGGTATCCAGCAAGCGCGTGACGGGCGGGATGGCGTGCGTTTGCGCGATGTCTACGAAATGCTGGCCGCTGGGCGCAATGTTCACGGTGTGATTGAGCGACGGGTCGGTCAACCGTTTGTCGCCTTTGCCGTCCAGTCCGACGCGATGCAATTGCAACTTGTTCGGATTGTCGCCGCTGCGCGCGGTATAAAAGAGCGCGGCGTTCGCTTCGTCAAGCAGCGCGATGCGACCCGTTTCAAACTGGTGATTGGTCAGCGTGGCGAGCAGCTTGCCGCTCAGGTCGTAGAGGTAATAGTTCTTCCAGCCGGTGCGCTCCGATTGCCAGACGAAGCGATTGCCGTCTTTCAAAAAGCTCCGCTCAGGATGATTTTCGACCCAACTGGCCGGCCACTCTTCACGCACGATCACGCGGCACTTGCCGGTGGCGGGATTGGCGGCAACGAATTCCAAAATGTTCTGGCGGCGGTTGGTGCGGCTGAACAGCAACTCGCTGCCAGCGGGCGACCACGCGACTTGGTAAGCATAGTGGCCGACGACGCCATTCTCGAAGGGCTTGCCGTCGCGCACATCCACTTGTACGGTCTGCTTGCTCGCCAGGTCGTACACGAAAAGCTCGACGATAGGATTGGCGACCCCGGCTTTGGGATAGGCCTCGACATCCAGCTTGCTTTGCAGCTTGGTCTGATCGAGTTGCAGGAAGTAATCGGGCACGGGGCTTTCATCGAAGCGATAGAACGCCAGCTTCGAGCCGTCGGGCGACCACCATATCGCGGTGTTCTGGTTCAACTCTTCGCCGTAGACCCAACTGGCCGAACCGTATTTGATGCGCTTTTGCGCATTGCCTTCAGTGGTGAGCGCCTGTTCGTTTGCGCCATTGGCTTCGCTCAACCACAGATTGTTGTTGCGGTAAAACGCCTTGAGTTTGCCATCCGGCGAATTGGCCGCATCGAATTGGCGGCCACGTTCAGGGCCGCCCGCGCCAAAGCGGCCTCGGCCTGGTGGCGCTTCGCCATTGGCTGACGGCGTCGCTTCGGCAAGCTGCTTGGTAGCGATGTCGTAGCGCAGCAACTTGCCGTCTTTGCGGTATTCCAGCGCTTTGCCGCCATCTTTCCAAGTGGCTTGCAACGCGCCGGATTTGAGCGCGCCGGGAATCTCGCGGCTCATTTTCTGGAATTGCTCATAGCCCGGCATCGTCTTCAGCCGGTCTTGCGCAAAGGCCGCGAGCGGCAACACACCCAACAGCAACGCCAGCACGAAGCGGCGCTTCAATTCAAGTTTGTTTTTCATTGTGCAGGTCTCCTGAATGCGTTAGCGCTGCCGTAGACAACGGCCGGCGGTTCAAGCTTGTTGCTCGCGCAAAAGCTGCGCGAAGACTTCCGGTTTCACGATCTGAATGTTGTTGTGTGAGCCAAGCACAAGCAAGTCGTTGTCATACGCGACCAAATAATCCGCTGCGGCTTTCAGGGCTGTTGCGATGATGAAGACATCGTTGGGATCGCGCACGATTTGCACGGCTGGAAGATCACTGGCAAGGGTGACGGCGTGCTGTAGGCTGCTCAAAAAATACGCGACCTCTTCGTCGGTGTAGCGGTATTTTTTGCGCATTTTCTGGTGCGAGTTCAGCGTGGCGCGGGCCTCGTCAATGATACCTTGGGAAAGGATGAGCGCGAACTCCCCGGCTTTCGCGCGCTTAATCAACGCGCCCGTCAGCCCGGATGGCGTGAGCAGCGCGCTGACAATGACCGTCGTGTCGAAAACTGCCTTAAGCATTTTGTTGTGCCGCGCGCCGCTCCGCACGAGTTTCTTTAACGGCTTGGTTAATGAAAGCCACCTCTTCCTCTTCCGTCATCGGTGGTTCGCCCGGACGCAATTTGTCGCGGTTCATAATGTCATCCCACTTCGCCCAATCGAACTCCGCTTGCGGCGCAGCGAGAATCGCCCGGCGTTCCAGGCTCTCCACTGCCAACTCCACGCCTTCGGACGCGGTGAAGCGGCGCAGCACGGTCAGCAGCGCGCCCAGCTTCGCTTCATCATTCAGCTTCAAGACCAACTCCATATTTCTTCCTTTCGCTGTGCCAGCCTAGGGCCAACAGCCAGACGGGCTTTCGCTTATACATAAAAGCAGCGCCAGCATACTCCACTCTCCTACCCCATCAAAGACTTTCACAGAAACTCAATGGTGCAGCTTGACCGCCGCCATATCTATCGGCGCGACGATCTCATTCCCCGCGTCGTTAAACTCGCCCTCCCAGCGCGCCACCACCGCCGTCGCCAGACAATTGCCGATGACGTTGGTCGCCGTGCGCGCCATGTCCATGAATTCGTCTACGCCCAGGATCAAGGCGATGCCTTCGAGCGGCAGGCCGAATTGCGCGAGCGTCCCCGCCAGTACGACCAGCGAGGCGCGCGGCACGGCGGCGATGCCTTTGGTCGAAAGCATCAGCGTCAGCAGCATCGTGATTTGCTGGCCGACCGAAAGTTGTATGTTCGCGGCCTGCGCGACGAACATCGCCGCCAGCGAGAGATACAACGTCGAGCCGTCCAAATTGAAGCTGTAGCCCAGCGGCAAAATAAAACTCACGATGCGGCGCGGCACGCCCAGGCGCTCCATGTTTTCGAGCGCCTTGGGAAACGCCGATTCGCTCGAAGTCGTCACGAAGGCCAGCGTCGCCGGTTCTTTGACCAGTTGGAAGAAACGTTTGAACGGCAGGCGAATCATGAAAGCGACGGGCAAAAGCACAATCAGAATGAAAACCGCCAGCGCGCCATACAGCGTGAGAATCAGCTTGGCGAGATTCCACAAGACGCCCAAGCCTTTGCCGCCGACCGTGACGGCGATGGCTGCGCCGACCCCCCACGGCGCAAACTTCATCACGTAGTTGGTGAACTTGAACATCGCCTCCGACAGCGATTCGCAAAAGGCGATCATAGGTTTCGCCTTGTCGCCAATCCCGGCGAGCGCCACGGCAAAGATCAGGCTGAAGACGACGATTTGCAGCACGTCGTTGTCGGCCATGGATTTTATCAGGCTGGTCGGAAAGACATTCACGATGTGGTTTTGCGGCGACATCTTGCCGGCGTTGGCCGCGATCTCTTTGGCTTCGGCGCTTTGCTCGCTGGGCAGGTTCACGCCCAGGCCGGGCTTGGTGATATTGACGGCAACGAGGCCGATGACCAGCGCCAGCAAGGTCGCGCAGGTGAAATACACCATCGCCTTGATGCCGATGCGGCCGACCTTGCGCATATCACCCGCGCTTGCGATGCCTACGACCAAGGTCGAGAAAATCAGCGGCGCGATCAGCATTTTGATCAAGCTCAAAAAAATGCGGCTCAAGACGCGCACCCACTGAATCAAGTTATCTTTGCTCTTGTGGGCGTCATCCAGCGCCTTGGCCGCCGCCAGCGCCTGCTCTTTCGCCGGCGCGGGCAGGTTGGATTTGTTCACCGTCTCAACCAACGCGGCGGCTTTGGTGGGCGTATCAACGCGATTGACTGCCGCCAGCAAATCCGCCTTGGCTTGCGGATCAATGTCGAGGCGGCTGACCGACTCGGCCAGTTGTTGGTGCAGGGCCGGGGCTTTGTCAGCGCGATGAATCAGCCAGCCGATGAGAATGCCGATACCAAGTCCGATGAAGATTTGTTGGGTGAGCGTGAGTTTGCGCATAGCGTTTGTCAGTGAATAGAGCGGTTGAACACTTCGCCGAAGTGTTGTGTTACACATTCGGCGACTTCCTGTAACGCGAACTGCTTGCCGGTGAGTTGGTGGAGTGAAGTCACGCCGTGCCCCCGAATTCCGCAGGGCACGATCAAGTCAAAGTAGCTCAAATCGGTCGTCACGTTGAACGCAAAGCCGTGCATCGTCACCCAGCGCGAGATGCGGATGCCGATGGCCGCGAGCTTTTGCTCGCCGACCCAAACACCGACGAATTCACCGCCGCGCGGTTCCGCCGCGACGCCGAAATCGCGCGCGGTGCGCACCAGCACTTCCTGCAAATCCTGGACGTAACGCCGCACGTCCTGGCGATCAGGCGCGAGGTTGATGATCGGATAGCCGACCAACTGCCCCGGCCCGTGATAAGTCACATCACCGCCCCGGCCTGTTTCAAAGAGTTCGACGCCACGCCGTTGCCGCGCCTTTTCATCGGCTAGCACGTTCGCCCGGTTCGCGCCGCGGCCCAGTGTGATGACGGGCGGATGCTCGACCAGCAGCAGCGTGTCGGGCGCGGCGTCGCGTTTGCGCGCGTCGTGCAGGGATTGTTGCAACGCCAGCACTTCGGTGTAGGGCTGCCCCCCCAACCAACGTACCTCGCAGCTACGCATCGGCCTCGCGCTCCAAACTTGCCCGCGCGGCAGCAAGCAAGCTTTCCTCCAACAACGGCGCTGCTGGGTGTGCGGCCTGTTCCTCCGCCAGTTGCGCCAGCAAGCTTGTGCGCCGCTGATTGAACTGGTCGCCCGATTCGCAAGCGAATTCAAAAAACTCGCCGTTTAGGTAGCCAAACAACAGCAGTTCTGAACTGGTCATTTGCACAAAAGGCTCTGTCCAATGCCGCTTCAGCGTTTTGGCATAGCCGCGCAAATAGCCATAGAAAAAAGCGATGAACTGATTGATCTCAGCGCGCGAAAATTCTTCAGCGAATGGCTGATAGAGCCGCTGCGTGTCAAAGCCCTGGGCCTCGGGACGGAGCAACTTGTGCAAGGAAAATTCCAGCGTGCTGCGCAGGTTGAGCACGTTGAGCAAATAGAAAGATCCGCCCGCCGGTTTCCGCACGTGCAGCAGGAACGGAAACGAAAATGACCCTTTGAAGTCGTCGTAATACTTACCGCTTTCGCCAAACAAAGACTTGAGCGAAGCATAGGCGCGGGCGAAATCCAACAGCTCGCCGCGCTGCTGATTCGCAAAATACAGCGAAAGGTAAAAGCCGTGGTCCTCCGCAATCGCCAGGCTGCGCCGTTGCAGGTCGTAGTACTGCCCGTCGCTCAACCTGATTAGCGTGTATTCAACGCCTTCGACCTCGAATTGAAGAGCTTTTGCGTTCACGGAACTCACCACGGCTTTTCAGCTATATCAGAGCAACGCCGACCAATCGGTCGTCTCAATCGTCTGCTTGATGTGCGCCAGGAACTGATCGCCCACCGCCCCATCAATGATGCGGTGATCGAATGACAGGCTCAGCACGCCGATGTGCCGAATCGCCAGCGCGTCACCATCCGGCGTTTCGATCACCCACGGTTTCTTGTGGATGCCGCCCAGGCCCAGGATCGCCACCTGCGG
>JANOWX010000576.1:0-2744 GCA_031418175.1 Acidobacteriota bacterium
CATGTCGCGTGCGACGGCTTGAAAGGATGAAAACTGCGGTGCGCCCGTACCGTAGGTTGTCTAACCTGCGGAGCACTTCAGCAGCCAACCGCTTGGGTGTCCCGCTACGCCTTCGCTGTCGAGTCTCCGCAGGTTGGACAACCTACGGTACATTTTCTGAGGAACGCTTCAATGAACCAAGCATCTGATTTGGCAACGCGCTATCAACCAATCAGACATGCGACCGAACGGCTGGCCGCGCCGCTCACGCCCGAAGATTGTGCCGTCCAGTCCATGCCCGATTGCAGCCCGGTCAAATGGCATCTGGCGCACACCAGTTGGTTTTTTGAGACCTTCGTGCTGGAACCGACGCTGAGCATCTATCGCCACTTTCATCCGCAATTCCGCTACCTGTTCAATTCGTACTACCAAACCGTCGGCGCGCAATACCAGCGCCCACAGCGCGCCTTGCTGACGCGCCCGTCATTGGCCGATGTGCTGGCGTATCGGCAACACGTGGATGAACAAATGCTGGGCCTATTCGGCGCGGCGCTCAGTCCCGCGTTGCGCGGCATCATCGAACTCGGCCTGCATCACGAACAGCAGCATCAGGAATTGCTGCTGACCGACATCAAACACCTTTTCTCGTTCAACCCGCTGCATCCGGCTTATCAAAGCGCGCCCGCGACGACAGCCGCGACTGCGCCGCCCTTGCGCTGGCAGCGTTACGAAGAGGGCGTTTACCAAATTGGGCACAACGGCGACGGCTTCTGCTTCGACAACGAACAGCCGCACCATCGCGTGTTTTTGAATGCCTTTGAATTGGCCTCGCGCCCCGCGACCAATCGCGAGTATCTGGAATTTATGCAAGCGGGCGGCTACACCAACCCAACTCTCTGGCTTTCGGATGGCTGGCATAAAGTGCAGCAGGAAGGCTGGCGCGCGCCGCTTTACTGGCAGCAACAGGACGACCAATGGTTCGCGCACACGCTGAACGGCTGGCTGGCATTGAATGAAGAAGAGCCGGTCTGCCACCTCAGCTACTACGAAGCTGATGCCTTTGCGCGCTGGTCTGGCGCGCGTTTGCCGACCGAGGCGGAATGGGAAGTCGCGGCCACAACGCTGCCCGTCAGCGGTAATTTCGTTGAAAGCGGCACGCTACATCCAACTGTAATGACGGGTGTGGCCGAGCCGGCTGACGCTGCGCCAGCGCAGATGTTTGGCGACGTGTGGGAATGGACGCAGAGCGCGTATGCGGCCTATCCCGGCTATCAGCCTTCGCCGGGCGCGTTGGGCGAATACAACGGCAAATTCATGTGCAATCAACTGGTGTTGCGCGGCGGCTCCTGCGTGTCGCCGCAAACGCACCTGTGTGCAAGCTATCGCAACTTCTTCCCAGCCGAAGCGCGCTGGCAATTTAGCGGTGTGCGGCTGGCGCGCTGATGCGGGATTGGATTTTTCCTGCTGCTGGGTACACTGACAACTAAGTTCTTTGAGAGAAAGCGGACGGCAACACGTAGTAACGATTTCAATCGTTCAGTCCGGGCCGCCGCACCCAACGACTAAAGTCGTTACTACGTGGTGGCGTCGCCTTTCTCTCAAGAGATTTAATTGCCAGGGTACTGATCCGAAAGCTGGTCATAAGTCGTCAAGCTGAAACCCGCGCGTTCGACCGCCGCGCGTACGCACACACTGGTGAGTGCCGCCAACTCGCGCGCGCCGCCAGGATTCTCTCGCCGCGCTGTTGCGTCGGCATCAAAAGCCAGCGGGTGCGCATAAATTTCAGTCGCCGTCCGCGCCATGCGTGGGATCAGCCCGAGCAAGTAATCCTCATTCAGATCACCCGATTGCAACAGGCCGTAAACCTTTTGCGGTTGCACGAAGCCGCGCCCGCGCAACTGCCGTTCGCACCAGTGGCCCAACAGATTGAAGACCGTGCCCCAGACCAGTTTGATCGGCAGATGGCGGCGATCCAGGCGCAGACTCAGCCGCATTTCGCCTTTGACGACACGCACGCGCCGGACGTCGAACTCTTCGCAAAGATTGATGAGTTCAGCAAAGACGACCGGATGTTGGTGCAGGTGCGTGTGGCCGTCTACGTGTGAGAAAGGCAGGCCGGTGGCGGCGAATTTCTCAAACTGCGCGCGCATCTCGCGGCGCACTTCACGGCGCGCGGCGTTGCTGAAATAGTACTGAAGCCCGGCTTGCAATGAACTGTCGGTGAAGCGGCCTTGCGCGTCGGTGATGTGCGGGACTTCAGCGTGCGGCAAGGCGGCGCGGCCGAGCACGAGCACGAGATGCAAGCCGACGGCGAGCGCGGGATGGGTTTTAGCGAGCGCGATGGCCTGCGCGGCGGCGGCTTCATTCACCATCAGACTGGCGCTGGTGAGGATGCCTTGTTGATGAGCTTGCAGGATGGCGCGGTTGACGGCGGCGGAGTAGCCGAAGTCGTCGCCGTTGATGATGAGCGGGAACGTTTGTGCGGTTGTCATCGAATGCGGACTTTTCAGACGGATCACTTGGCGGCGCGTTGTCGCAACACTTCAAACAGCACGACGCCCGCCGCCACACTCACGTTCAACGAATTAAACGGCCCGCGTATTTCAATCGACACGACCGCATCGCAATGTTCGCGCACCAGGCGGCGGATGCCTTTGCCTTCGCCGCCCAGCCCCCGCGCCAGCGGCGGCGTGAAATCGAAGTCCCAGTGGTGCGTGGGGGCGTTGCCTTCGACGCCGACGACCCAGATGCCGCGCGCTTTCAGG
>JANOWX010000577.1:0-7962 GCA_031418175.1 Acidobacteriota bacterium
GAAAGGGCCGCAAGATTGGCAAGGATTGGCATCCGGCGCTCAATGTGATTGCGGGCGGCTGGCAAGTCCAGGGCATCTGGAACTGGCAGGGCGGGCGTCCGAACATAACGATGGGTAATGTCTATTACAACGGCGACATCACCAAGCTGAAGACCAGCATCAAGAGCAACAACATTGACGGCACCGTGTTCGACATCAGCGGTTTTTACTTCACCGACGCCACGGTGCAAACCAACGGTGCGCTGGACCCGACCAAGCAACGCAACGACCCGCGCATCCAACTGGATCGCAACATCCGCACGCTGCCATCGCGCTGGGCTGGGTTCCGTGGGCAGGGGCTGAATCTCTGGGATTTGTCCGTCATCAAGAACTTCTCGTTCACCGAAACGATCAAGTTCCAACTGCGCGGCGAATTCATCAACGCCTTCAACACTCCGGTCTTCAACAACCCGAATCTCGATCCGCGTAGCGCGGCGTTCGGGCAGATTACCAGTCAGGCCAATCTGGCGCGCAATGTGCAGATCGGGCTGAAATTGATCTTTTAGTGGTCAGTAGCCGGTAGCCGGCAGGTTGAATCGCCGGTTACCGGCTACCGGTTACCGGCTACCGGTTCCTTATGCGTTTCTTCAATACAGCCGGGCCGTGCGACAAACGCTGGCACTTTATGTTGCCGGCCAGCGAACGGCTGCGTGCTGACAACGTGATGCGGCTGATCGAACAGCACAGCTATTTCGTGCTGCACGCGCCGCGTCAGGTGGGCAAGACGACCGCGATCACCGAGTTGGCGCGCGAATTGACGGCGTCGGGCAAATACACGGCGGCTAAAGTTTCGATGGAGGTGGGCCGGGGGTTGAAAGACGATGTCGGCGCGGCGGAGTTGGCGATGTTGAGCGATTGGCGCGGCGCGTTGGAACATCAACTGCCGGTTGAATTGCTACCGCCAGCGTGGCCCACAGCCGAAGCTGGCAATCGCATCAGCACGGCGTTGCAAAGTTGGGCGCGGCAAGCGCCACGCCCGTTGGTGGTTTTTCTCGACGAGATAGACGCGCTGCAAGATGATGTGTTGCTTTCTGTGTTGCGCCAATTGCGTTCAGGTTATGACCGCCGCCCGGATAGCTTTCCGGCTGCGTTGGCGCTGGTCGGCTTGCGCGATGTGCTCGATTACAAAGTCATGTCGGGCGGCAGTCCGCGTTTGGGCACGCCCAGCCCGTTCAACATCGCCGTGCGTTCGCTGACGCTGCGCAACTTCACCGACGGCGAGGTTGCGCAATTGCTCGGCCAGCACACGGCGGAAAGCGGGCAAGCGTTTGCGCCGGAAGCCTTGCAACACGTCTTCGAGTTGACGCAGGGTCAGCCCTGGCTGGTCAATGCGCTGGCAAAGACGGCGGTGGAAGATGTGGTGACGGACGTGGCGGAGGCCGTCACGGTTGAGCATATCGAGCAAGCGAAGGAACTGGTAATCGCGCGCCGTCCCATGCATCTGGGGCAGTTGACGCACAAGCTGACCACCGAAGAGCGCGTGCGGCGTGTGATCGAACCGATGCTGGCGGGCGGCACGCTTGACGACGTGCCGGAAGACGACCGCCAGTACGTCGCTGATTTGGGCCTCGTACGGCGCGTCAACGGTGGCAATCTGGAAATCGCCAATCCGATTTACCGCGAGGTCATTCCACGTTACCTGTCGGGCGCCGCGCGCGATTCGCTGCCGCGCATTCAGCCAACTTGGTTGAACGCCGACGGCAGTTTGAACGCAGCGCAATTGCTGGAAGCCTTTCTCGCCTTCTGGCGGCAGCACGGGCAGCCGTTGTTGCGGGCCGCGCCTTATCACGAAATCGCGCCGCATCTGGTGCTGATGGCCTTTCTGGATCGCGTGGTGAACGGGGGCGGCTCGCTCGAACGCGAGTACGCCATCGGCAGCGACCGGATGGATTTGCATTTGCGCTACGGCGCGGCGCGGCTGGCAATCGAATTGAAGGTATGGCGCGCCAAGGACAAGCAGGCCGATCCGCTCAAGCGCGGGTTGGCGCAATTGGATGATTACTTGAATGGATTGGGTCTGACGACGGGCTGGCTGGTGCTTTTCGATCAACGCGCCGGACTGCCCGACATCAGCGAGCGCACGACGACCGAAACGGCGGTCTCACCGGCGGGGCGCACGATTACGGTGATTCGCGCCTGAGTGTTTCCGCAACCGCCAGCCAGACTGGCAACGCATTTGAACTTTAACTTTTGAAACGCTGAAAACGCGGCGCGCGAGGTACCGTAGGTTGTCCAACCTGCGGCAGGCTTCATCAGCAAACCGCGTGATGGCAATTGAACGATTCCTGAACCGAGTCAGCCGCAGGTTGGACAACCTACGGTACATTTCCCAAGGAGGTAATCCATGAGCAACACAACACGCAGAGATTTTATCAAGACCGGCACGGCGGCGACCGCCATGAGCGCGCTCAGTTACAGCCGCGTGCTGGGCGCGAACGGCAAGGTGCGCACGGCGATCATCGGCGCGGGTGACCGCATGATGAGTTCGCTCGTCCCGGCCTTCTTCGCGCACGCGGGCGAACTGAACTTCGAGTTGGCCGCCGTCTGCGACATCTGGAAGCATCACCGCGAAACCAACAGCGAGAAGATCAAGGCGAACGCGAAGTACGCGGCCAAGGACGCCAACGTGGCGCTGGCCCGCAACACCGATGAGCTTTACGCCATGAAAAACATTGACGCGGTCATGATTGCGACGGCCGATTTCCAGCACGCCTACCACGCCATCGAAGCCGTCAAAGCGGGCAAGGACGTTTATGCCGAGAAGCCCTTCGCCAACATCATGAGCGACGCCAACGAAGCCTTGAAAGTCATCGGCGGTTCGAAGCAGGTCTTCACCGTCGGCACGCAACGGCGTTCGACGGCGAGCTACATCAAGGCCAAAGAGTATCTGGATTCGGGCAAGTTCGGCGACATCGTGTTTGCCGACATGACCTGGAACGTCAACCAGCCGGGGCGCTGGCGGCGTCCGAAAGCCGTGCCGTTGATGAAAGAGGCCGACACCGATTGGAAGCGTTTTTTGATCAACCGTGATCCGAAGATTGCGTTTGATGCGCGCAAGCATCTGGAGTTCCGCCTCTTCTGGCCGTTTTCGTCGGGCATTCCCGATCAATGGCTGGTGCACCAGATTGACACCGTGCACTGGTTCACGGGCATCCCGCATCCGCGCAGCGTGGTGGCGAACGGCGGCATTTACCTCTGGAAAGACGGGCGGACGAATTGGGATACGATGACGGCGGTGTTTGATTATCACAACCCGAAAACCGACAAGGCGTTTCAGGTGTTGTATTCGTCACGGCAAACGAATGCGCAAGGCGCGACGAATGACGAAGGCAACATCCGCGAGCTTTATATGTCGAACAATGGCACGCTCAATCTCGACACCAACAAAGTTACACGCGATGGCGGCTTGATCGAAAAGCATGCCAAAGCCATGAACATGCCAGCGAGCCAACTCGAATCAGTTACGCTCAGTGACGAAGGCGGCGTGACAACCGCAGCCAATACCGGCGGGGACAATCAGACGTTCGCGCACATGCGCAACTGGATGGAATGCGTGAAGTCGCGTAATCAAAAGACGAATGCCGACATCCACGCGGCCTACAACCATTCGACCGCGCTGTGCATGACGATTGCCGCGATTCAAAGCGGCAAACGCGTGACCTTCGACGATGTCAAACGCCAGGTCGTGGCGGCGTAGCTTGGGGACGGATGAAGGCGGAAGGATGAGGGATGAAGCCGGCGTGGTTTCATCCCTCAATGAATAGCAACTCGGCTTGCAAGGAGGCTGCAATGGGCAAGGTTTACACGACGATCACGGTGACGAACCGCATTGACCAGGCAAATGCCGAAGACGGTTTGATTCCGGCAGAAAAAGTCCGCTCGGTGACGATTCCGAATGTGTTGATGGACACCGGCGCGACGACGCTTTGTCTGCCGTTGGAGATTATTCAGCAACTCGGGCTAAAGCTCCTGGGGCGTGTGCCGGTCGAAACGGCTGGCGGAGTCAAGGAGTCGCAGGTTTTTCGGGATGCCAGCATTGCGCTGTTTGGCCGTGAAGGCAGCTTCGAGTGTCTGGAGTTGCCGGGCGGCAGACAGCCGTTGCTGGGCGTGATTCCGATGGAGGCGCTAGGCGTGGAGCCGGATGTGCGCCATCACACCGTACGCGTGTTGCCGCAAACCCAACAAGACACCTACTGGACCATCCTTTGAAGAAGGCGAAACTATGAAACACACAGACTGCTGCTGGCTCGCGCTCGCGTGCTGCGTGCTGGCTTCGATCATTACCCAAGCGCAGACCATCAAACTGACCGAGAACAAAGAGAAGAAACAGGTGGACGTCGCCGTGGACGGCCAGCCCTTCACTTCCTACGTGTATTGGGACAACCAGAAAAAGCCGATTCTCTATCCGCTGCGCACGTCGAAGGGCACGACCGTCACGCGCGGCTTTCCGCTCGAAAAAGTCGCGGGCGAACGCACCGACCATCCGCACCACATTTCAAGCTGGTTCAATTATGGCAACATCAACGGCGTGGATTTCTGGAACACGCCGCCCGAAGGCGTCACGCGCGACCGCGGCGCCATCGAAAAATTCGGCACGATCAAACACACTGTCATCAAAGCCAGTAAGGGCGGTAAAGGCAAAGCCCAACTCGATGTTTCGATGGATTGGGTCATGCCCGACGGTTCGAAAATCATGCAGGAGGACGATCAAATCTTCTTCCGCGCGGCCAACAACATCCGCATCGTTGACCGCGTCATCACGCTGACCGCGCAAAAAGAAAAGGTCGTCTTCAACGACAGCAAGGAAGGCGCCCTCGGCATTCGCGTCACGCGCGCGTTGGAAGAGCCGACCAAAGAGCCGCTGGTTTTTACCGACGAAAAAGGCGTGCCGACCCAGGTCAAAGTGCTCGACAACACCGGCGTCGCGGGCGTTTACCTGAGCAGCGAAGGCAAGCTCGGCGAGAAGGACGCTTGGGGCACGCGCGCCAAATGGATGACGTTGAGCGGCACGGTGAAAGGTGAAGACGTGGTCATCGGCATCTTCGATCATCCGAAGAATACGACCTATCCGGCTTACTGGCATGCGCGCGGCTACGGTCTGTTTGCCATCAATCCGTTCGGCGCAAAGGAATTCACCAAGGGCGCGACGACGCTCAATTACACCTTGCAACCGGGCCAGAGCGCGACCTTCCGCTTCCGCATCCTGATCCATTCGGGCAAGCTGACGAAGGAGCAGACCGAGGCGCTCTATCAGCAGTTTTTGAAGGATGTGACGAATTGAAGGTAGACTCGCCTCGTCCAGCAGCAGTTTGTTGAGCAAGGAGATTCAGTATGGTTGCAGCATTCGAAGCCGCCGTGGCCCCCGCCAGAAAAGCCGAAGTGTGGACCGAAGCGAAGCTGATGCAATTGCCCGATGACGGGTACGTGTACGAACTCGTGAAAGGAGAGTTGACCATGAGCCAAGCAGGGTTTGCACACGGTGTGATTATGGGTAGGCTGTTTGTGCCATTGGGCGCCTATGTCGAAGAGCAAGGGCTTGGCGTAGTGGTTGGGGCCAGCACTGGTTTCTGGATGAAGTCGCAGAACTCCCGCTCGCCGGACATTGGTTTTGTGGACAAAGCGCGCTTACGTGGGCCGCAGCCGGAGCAGAAGTTTTTTCAGGGCGCGCCGGACTTGGCGGTTGAAATCATCTCGCCGAATGACGTTTGGAATCGCGTGCTTGAGAAGATTGCCGAACTGTTTGCCAATGGCACGCGGCTGGCTTGGGTGATTAGCCCAACCAATCAGACCATACTCGTTTTCCATTCATGGCAACCCGACCGGATTTTGAAGGTTGGCGACCTGCTGGATGGCGAGCAAGTCGTGCCGGGCTTTTCCCTGCCGGTCGCCAAATTATTTGCCCCGTATAGTTTTCCGACGACACCACGGGAAGAGGTCGAGACCTCAGCCGAAACTGCGGATGGTAAACAGGAATAAGATTCGCATTAGCTCTCCGTTAGTCGCAGCCTGCGCGCCAATTTAGGATTCTGCCGAGGCTGACCGATTCACTCGTAAATTGCGCTTCAACGCAGCCAGCCAGAAACCGAAACGAGTGGTGGCCTGGGGCGCCGCCGGTAGTTCGGCGTTGGCAGCGGGGGATTGGGTCGCGTTGACGGGACGGCTGCACATCGGGCAGCAGCGCGCGTATTCAAAAATAGGGTAATCACAATGCGTGCAATGCGTGGGGCATCGCTCGTTTACTTTCATTACTACTACCTGCCGACTTTCTTGGGGGAAAGGTTGTCTCTCTTGGGCTGCCGCGGATGACGGCGAGAGGGACTTGCAATAAGTGTGCAAATTATAGGCACATAGCATTAATTGTCCAGCCGGACGGTTAAATTGTGCAGATTGCGCACGGTAATAGGGTCTGAAATGGGCGGATTGGCCTACGAATTGGCAAAGCCAATGGCGACGGATGATCCCGTGAAGCTTCAACCGTCGCTTTTACAGACAGCGATTGCTTGCGTAAGTGATGCGAAACGATTCGATTCTAACCTTGGAATGGCAAGTATTATGAACCCAGACCTTTCAACCTATCACCAGCCCATCGGGAAGTTGCTAACCCTGCCGACTACAACGCAGCAGTGGGAGGCGTATCGTCTGAGTGCTGAGCAGGTAGCATTTTTTCATGAACATGGTTACTTGGCGGGCATACGCATCCTCAACGATGTGCAAGTAGAGCAACTGCGTGCGGAGTTGGCCGAATTGATGGACCCGGCGCATCCGCAGCATCACCTGTTTTACGAATTCCACAGCAACGAATCGGTTGATCCCAACCGTGTGCTCTTTCACGCCTTGGGCGCGTGGCGCATCGCAGCGGGCTTTCACGACTTGCTCTGGCAGCCGCAATTCACGATGGCGGCGGCGCAATTGCTGGGCGGCGCGGTGCGTTTCTGGCACGATCAATTGTTTTGCAAACCCACGCGGCATGGCGGCATCGTCGCCTGGCATCAGGATTATTCGTATTGGACGCGCACACAGCCGCTGGCTCATCTGACCTGCTGGATTGGCCTGGATGATGCGACGAGCGCGAACGGCTGTCCGCAATACGTGCCGGGCAGTCAGCGCTGGCCCGACTTGCCGGTGACCGGCCTGGCGGGCGATATGGATGCGGTGCAAAGCGTGTTGAGCGACGAACTAAAAGCCCAATTCAAACCCGTCGCCATCGAACTGAAAAAAGGCGAGTGCTCGTTTCATCACCCGCGCCTGATGCACGGTTCGTATGGCAACGAAACCGATGCGCCGCGCCGCGCCACGGTCATCAATGTTTTCCGCGATGGCGTCTGGTCGAACTCAAACGAACCGCCGCTCGCGGGCGTGCCGCCGATTCCGTTGGGCGCGAAGATGGAAGGGCAATTTTTCCCGCTGCTCTTTGATCCGGCTGGGACAGTACCGCGCGCGTGAGCAAGCGGAGACTCAGTGCGCCGACGTGACGCGCCGCTTGCTCACGCACGCGGTACCGTCCCAGCGCCGTGGCATTGGCCAGCCGCTGAAGAGCAAACCAATCTAACGAGATGTTTGTTTTGATAACTTGTGCGCCGCTGAGATTGCGCCAGAGAAAAGAAAAGCGGAGGCAGAAGGATTCGAACCTTCGGTAGAGGTTTTAGCCCCTACAACGGTTTAGCAAACCGCCGCCTTCAGCCACTCGGCCATGCCTCCGAACGCCGTGCATTGTCTTCGCCGGGGCGCGGGCTGTCAAGCAGCGGCACTCACAGAAATTATTTCGGCCTGTGCAAGTACAACCAATGGGAAGCCTGTGCTGATGCGGACGGCGAAGCCTTTGGAGTGCGGCGGCTCGACGCCGCTTTGGTATGCCTCTCGGCCTGTCGCACAAGCAACAATCGTAGCGACAGCCACGGCATCTTTGACTTCCGGTTATGCCCA
>JANOWX010000578.1:0-4370 GCA_031418175.1 Acidobacteriota bacterium
CGAATTTCCCAAGGTCGTGCTCGAAAACTTTTATCAGAAGAGCCGCAATTCGATTGAGTCCGGCAAGAAAGAAGCTCCTTACGGTTTCGTCATCCCCGCCGGTCAGAACGACATGACGCGCGTGGCGACGCTGGTGAATATGCTGCTCCTGCAAGGCATCGAGGTCGGCAAGACAACGCTGGAATTGAAGCTGAAAGACTGTGCGTTCCCGGCGGGTTCTTACGTCATCAAACGCGATCAGCCATATGGACGGCTCGCCAAGATTCTGCTCGAAAAGCAAAACTTCCCCGATCCCAGCTTGCGCACTTACGACGACACCGGCTGGACGATGGGCCTGATGTTCCAGGCTACGGTCAAAGAAATCAGCGACCCAGCGGTGCTGACTGCCGTCGCGCCCTTGATTGAAAAGGCCGAACACAAAGGCACGGTCGCGGGCACGGCGCTGGCTGGCTACGCGATTCCCAACTACGGCTCGAACAACCTGATCACGCTGCGCTACCGCTTGAAAGAATGGCGGATGCAAGCTGCCGAGCAAGAGTTCATGTCAGGCACGCAAAAATTCCCGGCGGGCACATTGCTGGTCACGGCGGGCGGCGATGAGGCGATGCGCAAACTCAAAGCCGTCATCGAACCGTTGGGCCTGACCGCCGTCGCCTTGCCGGTGTTGCCGACGGTGCCGGTGCACGATGTTGATTTGCCGCGTCTGGCCCTCTTCACGACCTGGGGCAACACGCAGGAAGTCGGTTGGGTGCGCCACGCGCTCGATCAATTCGAGGTGCGTTACGATCTGATTTACAAGGAGCGCGTGAAGCAGGGCAATCTGCGCGATGCTTACGACGTGATCCTGATTCCCAATCAGGGCCGCAGCGGCAGGGGGCTGGTCTTCGACATCGAACCCAAAGCGAAGCCGCTGGCTTACACCAAGACCGAGCAATTCAAAACGCACGGCGCTTACGGCGAATCGGAAGACATCACGGGCGGGATGGGCTTGGCGGGCGCGGCGGAGTTGCAGAAGTTCGTCGAAACCGGCGGCGTGCTGATCACGCTGGGCGCGGCCAGTTTCTTCCCGCCGGAATTCGGCTTGACGCGCCAGATCGAAGCCGGGCGCACCTCGGCGCAATTTTACGCGCCGGGGCCGATCATCGAAGCCGAGATTTTGCAGCCCGCGCATCCGCTGTTTTACGGCTACACGCAAAAGACGCTGCCGGTGCGTTACGGCAACGGCCCGCTGCTGAACGTGCCCGAACGCGACCGCGCGCAGCAAATCCTGATGCGCTATCCCGGCGGCGACAAGAGTGTGCTCAGCGGCCTGATGCGCGGCGCGAACGAGATCACCAACCGCCCGGCAATCGTAGACGTGCCCACGGGCAAAGGGCGCGTGCTGCTGTTTGCCGGCAATCCCTGTTATCGCTGGCAGAATCACGGCGAGTTCGGGCTGCTCTTCAACGCCTTGCTGCACTACAACGATCTGAAGACGGGCGCAAAGTAACCGCGTGGTAGCTGCAATCGGGCTTGGCTGAATGGGCGGTTCCGCCCGACAATCTGATCCTGCGTAAGAAGTAGCCAGCGAGAAAGACATTAAAAATTCCGTGTGCTAGGATCAGCGCGGCTAATGGTGCAGTCAGCTTTATGGTTAACACGTCAATGTAGTTTTATTGCGGGAGGTACTCATGGCACTGGAACAGCAGCAACGTGTGTCAGAGTTGTTTCAAACAGCGCTGGGGCGCGAGCCGAATCAGCGGGCCGCCTTTCTAGCTGAGGCTTGCGCTGGCGATACCGCATTGCGCGCGCAAGTCGAATCCCTCATCGCCTCCAAACAGGAAGCCGAACCCTTGGTCATGGCCTCAGCGCATAAGACAGCCCCGCTATTGCCTGCGGATAATCAAGCCGATTCAACAGCAGATCAGCGGATTGGCCCATATAAAGTCATCCGCGAGCTTGGGCATGGCGGAATGGGCATGGTTTACCTGGCTGCGCGCGCCGATGACCAATACCGCAAGGAAGTGGCCATTAAGCTGATTAAGCGCGGCATGGACACGGATGCCATTCTTCGCCGCTTTCGCAACGAGCGGCAGATTCTAGCCAGTCTCGATCATCCCAACACGGCGCGCTTCCTGGATGGTGGCGTGACAGAGGACGGGTTGCCCTACTTTGCGATGGAACATATCAAGGGCCAGTCCATCCTCGAGTATTGTGACAGCCACAAGCTGCCTACCGTCGAACGTCTCAAGCTCTTCCGCCAAATCTGTTCAGCCGTCCACTATGCGCACCAGAATCTGGTCATCCATCGCGACCTCAAGCCCAGTAACATTCTGGTCACTGAAGAAGGCGTGCCCAAACTGCTCGACTTCGGCATCGCCAAGCTGCTCAGTTCGGAGCTTGCAGCCCAGACCCTCAATCCCACGGTGCCGGGAGCGATGTTGATGACGCCTGAGTATGCCAGCCCTGAACAGGTGCGCGACGAGCCAATCACCACGGCGAGCGATGTCTATTCGCTGGGCGTCGTGCTCTACGAACTGTTGACCGGCCATCACCCGTTTCGTGCGAAAGGATTGCTGATGCACGAAATCATCTTGAAGGTTTGTGTGGAAGAGCCGGAAAAGCCGAGCACGGTCATCAGCCGTACAAAGGAAGTCCCCAGCACCGATGGCAGCGATCTGGTAAAACTCACCCCGGAATCGGTAAGCCAGACGCGCGAGGGTCAGCCAGAGAAACTGCGCCGCCGCTTGGCAGGCGACATTGATAACATCGTGCTGATGGCGCTGCGCAAAGCCCCGCAGCGGCGCTATGGCTCGGTGGAGCAGTTTTCGGAGGACATCCGGCGTTACCTCGAAGGGCGGCCTGTTATTGCCCATCAGGATACGCTCGCTTATCGCAGCACGAAGTTCCTCCAACGGAACAAAGCCGCAGTGGCCGTAGCCGCAGCGTTTGCGATATTGGTCATCGGCTCCATCTTTGGGCTGACGGCGCAGGCTTCGCGCATCGCGCGCGAACGCGACAGAGCCGTGGGAGCGGAACGCCTCGCCGCCGACCAGCGCACGCAGGCCGAGCGCGCCCGCGATGCCGAGCGCGGACAACGGCAACAGGCCGAAGCCAATTTGCAGCGCGCGACAGATGCCGAACAACGCGCGCTTGCCGAAGCGGAGCGCGCCAACACCGAGGCCAAGCGCGCGATAGTCAATTTGAGCCGCGCGACAGAGGCCGAAAAGCAAGCCAACACAGAGGCTGTGCGCGCAAAAGCTGAAACCGAGCGTGCGAATACCGAGGTTGAAACTACCAAGCAGGTGTCAGAGTTTTTAGTGGGTCTTTTCAATGTCTCAGACCCAAGCGAAGCAAAGGGAAAAGCCGTCACCGCCCGCGAACTCCTGGATAAAGGGGCAGTAAAGATACGCGAGGAATTGAAGGGACAGCCGAAAGTACAAGCAACACTGATGTCCACGATGGGGCGAGCGTATCAGGCATTGGCCTTGTACGACAGCGCCCTCCCGCTGACGGAAACAGCCTTGAAGATCAGGCGAGAAACGCTAGGCAATGAGCACCCGGACGTGGCTAATACTCTATCTATTTTGGCGACACTGCTATCGGACAAAGGCGATTACAAGGCTGCCGAAGCTTTGTATCGTGAAGCACTGGCGATTGATCGCAAACTGTGGGGCAATGAACATCCAGACATTGCTAGTGATCTAAACAACCTAGGGGCGCTGTTACAAAATAAAGGCGATTATGTCGCCGCCGAGTCGCTGTTTCGCGAAGCTCTAACAATGCGGCGCAAGTTGTTGGGCAATGAGCATCCAGATGTGGCCAATAGCTTGAACAGCTTGGCAGTGTCGCTACAATCCAAAGGCGATTACGTAGCCGCTGAGCCGCTGTATCGCGAGGCTCTGGCAACGCGACGCAAGCTGCTAGGTAACGAGCACCCGCTCGTGGCAAGTAGTTTGAATAACCTGGGAATGTTGCTACAAGCCAAAGGCGATCATGCAGCCGCTGAACCATTGCTTCGCGAGGCCCTGGCAATACGTCGCAAAGTGTTGGGCAATGAGCATCCGGAAGTGGCTATTAGCCAACGTAACCTTGCAAATGCACTATTTGAGAAGAACGACTACGCGGGGGCAGAGTCACTGTTTCGTCAGGCTCTCGAACTGCAACGGAAGAAATTTCCCAAAGGTCATCCCAATATTCCTTTGACCTTGGTTTCGTTTGGCAGGCTTCTCACTGCTATGGGTGATCCGAAAGGCGCAGAACCGCTCTTGCGTGAAGGGCTGGACATGAGCCGAAAATACAAGCTCGAAGGTTCCTCGGAGATAGCCGACGCAGAGAGTGTGCTTGGGGGTTGTCTAATTGCCTTACATCAGTATGAGGAAGCTGAGTCG
>JANOWX010000579.1:0-8859 GCA_031418175.1 Acidobacteriota bacterium
TCCGCTGTTCGTCGCTGAAATCTTCGGGCGAATAGACGGTGCCGGGCTGGGTCTCTTGCAAGAGGAACCCGCCGCCTTTGATGATTTCTTTTTCCATTGCCGCTGCTGCCATCGGTGTTGTCTCCTTAAGAAATTCTCCCACGAAGCCACACGAAGAAGACACGAAGACAGCGAATCACTTCGTGTCCTCTTCGTGTGGCTTCGTGGGAGGTGTTTTATCGCATCAAGTTCTCAAAAATGCCCGCCGCGCCCATCCCGCCGCCGACGCACATCGTGACCATGCCATAACGCGAACCGCGCCGCTGCATTTCATACAGCAGCGTCGCGGTCAGCTTCGCACCCGTGCAACCCAGCGGATGGCCCAGCGCCAGCGCGCCGCCGTTGACGTTGGTGCGTTCCAGGTCGAGACCGAGCACTTTCATCACCGCCAGCGCCTGCGCGGCAAAGGCTTCGTTCAATTCGATCAGGTCAATGTCGGCCAGCGTCAACCCGGCGATCTTCAACGCTTTCGGAATCGCCACGACCGGGCCGATGCCCATTTCTTCGGGCGCGACGCCGCCCGTGGCGTAGGCGACAAAGCGCGCCAGCGGTTGCAGTCCTAACGCCTCGGCCCTTTCGCGTGACATCACCAACGCCGCCGCCGCGCCGTCCGACATCTGCGACGAAGTGCCCGCCGTCACCGTGCCTTTGGCGTGAAAGGCCGGACGCAATTTCGCCAAACCTTCCAGCGAGGTGTCGCGGCGCACGCCTTCATCCACTTCAAACACGAGTTCGCGTTCGCGGATGCGCCCGCGCCCTTTGGCATCGGTTTCGAGTTCGCGCGCGCGCACAGTGAAGGGTACGACTTCGTCTTTGAACTTGCCCGCGTCAAGCGCCGCCGCCGCCAGTTGGTGCGAACGCACGGCGAATTCGTCCTGCTGTTCGCGCGAGATTTCGTATTTGCGCGCCAGGTTTTCCGCCGTCAGGCCCATGTTCAAATAGGTGTCGGGATACGCATCCACCAGCGTCGGGTTGGGCGACAGGTTGTGCCCGCCCATCGGCAACAGCGACATTGACTCCGCACCCGCGCCGATGGCGACATCCGCGAAGCCACACATGATGTGTTCGGCGGCTTGCGCGATGGCTTGCAGCCCCGACGAGCAGAAGCGGTTGATCGTGACCGCCGAGGCCGTGTTCGGTATCCCGGCCAGCAGCGCCGCCTGCCGCGCCATGTTCATGCCCTGTTGGGCTTCGGGCGTGGCGCAACCGATGACGACGTCTTCGATCTCGGCGGGCGCGACTTCGGGATGGCGCGCCAGCAGGTCTTTGATGACGGCGGCGGCCAGGTCGTCCGGGCGTTGGTCTTTCAGCATGCCGCGCGGCGCTTTGCCGATGGCGGTGCGCAGGGCGTTGACGATGACTGCTTCACGCATTGGTGTTTCTCCTCAAAGCAAAACGACAAAGCCTTCCTGGGCGAAGTGCTTGTCGTGCGTTAGTGCTGCGATGATGCCGCGTTCGCGCATCACGTTCATCGAGACGCAATCGGTCAGGCTGTAGCCTTTGTCGGGACGCGCTTCGTAAAGCTGCAAGCCGGCTTGAAAGGCCGCCTCTGAATGCGCGACGACTTCAACTTCGGGGTTGGCGAGAATTTTTCTGACTAACTGGGCGCTCGCCTGACGCAAATGGGTCGGGTGTTCGTAGTAATAGTTGAGCACCTCAATCAACACTGTTTCAGTAGTCACGAGCTGAAAGTCGCCCAGCGCCAACTCGGCGGCGAGCAGGGCGTCGTGCCATTGATCGCGCGGATTGAGACCGGCAACCCAATACAAGGTGTCGGCAAAGACGGTTTTCATTTCCCAAGATTCCGATACAGGTAACGATCAATGTTGGAGGAAGCATCCACCGGAACTTCGTCCCAAGCCTCCGGCGGCACGTCGCGCGCGGCTTCTTCAAACATCGCGCGGAACTTGGATGCCTTGGGTGGCGGAACGTCTTTGAGGCAGGCCTGCGCCATTTCCCAAAAGGATTGGCCGCTGGATTCGGTTTGTGTCAGTTTCTCGGCCAGCGCCAGCACCTGCTTTTGCTTGTCGAGCGAAAGCAGCGCCAGCTTTTCAATCACTGCTTGCTGAATGCTCTGTGCGTTCACAGCTTCATTGGTTTGCATACAACCTCCTCGCGCTGCTTCACCGCGTCAGGGCGGGAATGATTAGGGCAGCTAAAATCCCAAGTAACGGCACGAACAAACTGAAGAGCAATATCCAGCTTGGTTCGCGCTTGAACGAAAATTGGTAAAGCCCTTCGGTAGTTTCTTCATTTCCTCGTCCTCCACGTTTTGGCGGGGAAGAGTTGACTCACGGCAATCTGCGCCGCCGGTTTAATCAGCGGCGCGACAGTCTCGCCGGGTTTCAGAATCATGCTGTGCCCATAACTGAAGCCGTAAACTGCGTCAGGATCGGCCAGCGGATGGCGGTAAACCTCCAGGTGGCGTTTCGGCAAATTGATGATCCAGTAATCGGCCACGCCCGCCTTCGCATACAAACTGCCTTTGTAGTTGCGGTCTTTGTGCAGCGTGGAGTCGGAAACCTCGACGATCAAGGCCGCCGTCGCAGGGTGCTCAAGCTCGTAATCCTCCCACTTGCCCACGATGACGGCTAAATCAGGTTCCGGCTCGGAGCGTTTGGAAGCGCAGCGGCGCTTGCGTTTGCACGAACCAGCCCGTGCCCAAGGCGCTTTCCAAGACGTGCGCCGCCAGCCTGACGGTGTTGACGTGCGGTCGGCCCATGGCGCTCATCTCGACAATCTCCCCTTCGATCAATTCGACGCGTTTGCCCTCGAACAAACCGAGTTCGGCCATCTTGTAATACTCGTCCACCGTCCATTGATGTGGCCGGAGTCCGACGAGTTCAGCTTGTGCGGTTGCCATAACTTTCTCCATTTTAGTTCCGCAGCGGCTTGCCCGTCTTCAACATATGCGCCAACCGCTCCTGCGTAGCCTTCGTTCCGCAAAGGCTGACAAAGGCCTCGCGCTCGATGTCGAGCAGGTATTGCTCGCTCACCTTCGTTGGCCGCGTCAGATTGCCGCCCGACAGCACGTAAGCAATCTTCGTCCCGATCAGCGCATCGTGGTCGGAGATGTAACCGCCGCGTTTCATCATATGCATGCCCAGTTTGAATTTGGTCAACGCCGCTTCGCCCAGCACCAGCACGTCCTGGCGCGGTTGCGGCGGGTGGTAACCCTCGCGCGCCAGCGTCAGCACGGCCTGCTTGGCCTCTTCAATCACGCGCGCGCGGTGCATCACGATGCGATCTTTGTCGCGCAAGATGCCCCAACTGCGCGCCTCGGCGGCGCTGGTGGCAACCTTGCCCAGCGCGGTCAACTCAAAGTTGCGTTTCAACAATTCGAAGTGATCGGCGCCGGGATTGGCCGCCGCCGCGTCCGCCGCGCGCAGGGCCATCTCTTTCGTTCCGCCGCCGCCGGGCAACAGGCCGACACCGACTTCGACCAGCCCGATGTAGGTTTCGGCGTTCGCCACCGCGCGCGTCGAATGCATGGTTAATTCGCAACCGCCACCCAGCGTCAGGCCGTGCGGCGCAACGACGACGGGGACGGGCGCGTAACGCAGGCTGACGACCGTATTCTGAAACTGGCGGACGGCCATTGCCAACTCGTCCCAATCGCCTTCCTGCGCGCCCAGCAGGATCATCATGATGTTCGCGCCCGCCGAAAAATTCTCGCCTTGATTGCCGATGACCAGGCCGGCGAAATTCTGCGCGGCCTCTTTGATGCCCGCTTGGATCATGCCCAGTTGATCGCCGCCCAGCGCGTTCATCTTCGCGTGGAATTCGACGCCGAGCACACCGTCGCCCAGGTCAACCAAACTCGCCCCGGAGTTTTTCTTGACGACTTTGTTTTGGTCTTTGAGCGATTTGAGGATGGTGATGCCGGCGGGCATCGGCACGGGCTTATAAGCATTGCTGGCGAAATCGAAATACTGGCGCACGCCGTTTTCAGTCTTGTAAAAACTGGTCGCGCCGCTCGCCAGCATTGCCTCAATGTTCGCTGGCACCGCGCGGCCTTCGGTTTTCAGGCGTTCGACCGATTTGACCAGACCGATGGCGTCCCACTTTTCAAACACGCCCAGTTCGTGCGCGAAGCCCCATTTCAGCGCGTTGTCCACCTCGACAATGTTGTCGGCGATTTCGGGGATGCGGTTGGCGGCATAAAGCGCCGTCTCGGACATCGTGCGCCAGAGGAATTCGCCTGCCTTGTCTTTGGCATAAACCAGCGCGGGCAGGCGCTCTTCCAGCTTCTCGATTTGTTTGGCCGCTCCGAGCGAATCGAATTTGGCCTTCTGTTGCGGGCGGTATTCAAAGGTCGCCGTGTCCAGCGTCATGATGTCGGCGCCGACTTTCTTGTAAAAGCCGCCCTTGGTTTTGTCGCCCAGGATTTTGCGCGCGACCATCTGCTCCATGAAGTCCGGCACCTTGAACGACTCGCGCTTTTCGTCGTTGGGCAGCGCGGCGTACAGATTCTTGGCGACGTTGTAGGCCGTGTCCAACCCGACTATATCAAGCGTTCTAAACGACGCGCTCTTGGCGTGGCCGATGGTGGCGCCGGTCAGCGCATCCACTTCTTCAAAGCTCAGCCCCAACTCCTGCATTACGCCGAAAGCATTCAGCATCGAGAAATTGCCGATGCGATTGGCGACGAAGCCGGGCGTGTCTTTGGCCCAGACGATGCCCTTGCCCAGCGCGTGGTCGCAGAAATCGGCGATGAACGCGGCCACTGCCGGATCGGTGTCGGGCTGTGTGATGATTTCCAGCAAGTGCAGATAGCGCGGCGGATTGAAAAAGTGCGTGCCCAGAAAGTTTTTGCGGAAGTTGTCTGAACGCCCTTCGGCCAGGCTCGCGAGCGGGATGCCGGACGTGTTCGAGGTGATGATCGCGTTTGGATTCAGGTGCGCTTCGAGGCGTTCATACAACGAACGTTTGATGTCCAGCTTTTCAACGATGGCTTCGATCACCCAATCGCAGTCTTTTAGCTTGGGCAGGTCATCTTCAAAATTGCCGACGGTAATGAGGCTGGCGTTGTCAGCGACAAAGAGCGCGGCTGGTTTGGCCTTCAGCGCGCCATCGTAACCAGCCTGCGCGAGGCGGTTGCGCACGGCGCGGCTGTCCAGCGGCAAGCCTTTGGCGGTCTCTTCCGGCGTCAATGCTGACGGGGCGATGTCGAGCAGCAAACACGGGAGGCCTGCGTTCGCCAGGTGCGCGGCGATTTGCGCGCCCATCACGCCCGCGCCCAGCACGGCGGTTTTTCTGATCTGCATAATGAATTCTCTCCGCAAATAAAGTTTGGCGCGGACTGCCTTAGGCGGCGCCGTTTTTGGTTTGGTGTTGTGCGAGCCAGGTTGTCAACTCGTCAACCGATTTGAGGTCGAAGAGCGCGTGGCTCAATTGAAATTGCCCAAGCGCATCGAGTTCATTCAGCGCCTTTTGAACAGCATCAGAGAGTGAGCCAAAGCGATGGACTAGCATTTCCTTTAGCAACTCCAGCCTGCCGAGATTCAAGCCGCGTTGTTCGCCGCGTAATTCACTTCGTTCCACTACGTCCAGATACGATGACGATTGAATCATGATTTCCTCCTTGAACAAGCTGCGCAGCAGCGTTTTGTCGAAACGCAAGCCGCCCAGCATAAACGCGGCAGCGGCCAAATCCGCCCGCGTGTCCGGTTGCGCAATGTTTTGCACCCGCGCGGCCACTTCGCGCAAGAGCGTTTCGGGTTCCGGCGTGCGCGCCAGCACGGCCAGCGGCAACAAGCCCTCTTCGGCCAGCAGCGGCGCGGGGTCTTCTTCCCAAATTTTGACGACGCGGTAGCGATGATAGGTGTCGCCGACGTGGAATTCGTCGGGAATCGGCGCGCTGGTTTCGGTCAGCACGATCACCACCTGCCGCACCGGCTTGCCTTCGCGGCGATAGGTGCGCACGAAATAATCGAGCATCCGCAAGGGCAAAGGCACGTCGCTCTTGGCCGGGTCGGTCTCGAATTCGACGTGCAGGATTTCTTCGTCCAGCGCGTATTGCGCCAGCCAATCGGCGCGAATCGGTTGCAACGACAATTCGGATTTGAGCAGGCGGAGGCGCCCGCCGACCGGGTGTCCCAGCAACCACGAGGCCAGCGCCGCGCCGTGGTGCTCGGTCAGGTACTTCAGCAGGTTGTCGTATTCGGCAGCCATACGGGTTCAATAGTTCGTCAAAATCTTTTCCGCCGCAAACCCCAACGCCAACAGCCGCGCCTTCGTCTCCATCATCATCTCCGCCGAACCGCAAACCAGCGCCACCGGCTGCCGCAATGCGGGAATCAGGTGATCGAGCAGGCTTTGCACGTAGCCGGTAGGCCCGCTCCAATCGCTGTCGGGCTGGCTCAGCACCTGGCGCAACTCGACGCCGTGGGCGCGCCATTCGCTGTTCATCTCGTCTTCAAAGCAAAAATCGTCGGGCGTGCGCGCGCCGTAAAGCACGATCAGCCGCCCGTAATCCGCGCGCGTTTTGAACACGTGCCGCAGCGCCGCCCGCAAGGGCGCGAGGCCCGTGCCCATCCCGACAAACACCAAATCGTGACCTTTGTGCTCTTCAACCGCGAAGCCGCGCCCGACGATTTCTTGCAATTCAATTCGCGCGGTGTCGGGTGCATCAAAGAGCGCCTCGGTGCCGTTGCCGCTGCGTTTGATCAGAAACTCGAACTCGTCTTCTTCCGGTGCGGACGCGAAGGCGAAGTAACTCGGCTTCATTTCATTCACCGCGAGCAACGCGACTTGCCCGGCGGTGAAGCGCGGGCGGGCCATGTCGTGCGGCAACATGAAAAAGCTGCGGATGTTGGGCGCGTGTTCGACGACGCGCGTGATGCGCAATTCGATAGGCAGCATAAAAGGTGTAAGCCACGCGTGTCACTTCAGCGCGTGTTGCGCCTCCTTTTCCGCATAAAGCCGGTCAATCAACCCCGCATATTTTTCATTCACGACGCGCCGTTTCACTTTCAGCGTCGGGGTCAATTCGCCGCTCTCGACCGTCAATTCGCGGTCGAGCAGCACGACGCCTTTCAGCTTTTCGTATTGCGCAAACTCGCCGGTGAACCTGGCAACCTGGCGTTCAAACAAGTCAACGATCTGCGGATGCGTCAGCAATTCGCGGGCTTCGGCATACGCAATCTTCTTCAACTCGGCATAGTTTTTCAGCAAGTCCATCTGCGGCACGATCAGGGCGGCGGGGAACTTGCGGCCGTCGCCGATGACGACGACCTGATTGACGAAGCGGCTGCGTTTGAGCGCGTTCTCGATCGGTTGCGGCGCGATGTATTTGCCGCCGGAGGTTTTCAGCAAATCCTTCTTGCGGTCGGTGATGTAAAGAAAGCCGTCCGCGTCCAGGTGGCCGATGTCGCCGGTGTGCAACCAGACGCGGCCTGTGGCATCGGTCTCCAACGCTGCGGCGGTTTCGTCAGGACGGTTGTAATAACCGAGCATGATATTCGGCCCGGCGGCCAGGATTTCGCCGTCCTCGGCGATGCGCACGGTGATGCCGGGGCGCGGGCGGCCGACCGAACCGATGCGCTGCTCGCGCGGGTTGTTGCAAGAGATGGTCGGCGAACTTTCAGACAGCCCGTAGCCCTGATAAATCGGCAGCCCCGCGCCGTAAAAGACATAGGCCAACTCTTCGGCCAGCGCCGCGCCGCCCGACACCAGCACGCGCATGCGCCCGCCCATGGCCGCGCGCCATTTCGACAGGACGAGTTTGTCGGCGATTTGGTGTTTGAAACCGAGCAGCGCCGGAATCGGCTTGCTCGCGCTGGCCAGCCGCGCCCATTGCCGCGCCACGTCGAAAGACCATGCGGCCAGCGTGGCCTGCAATCGCCCACCTGCTTCTGCTTTTTCGACTGTTTTGGCGTACATCTTTTCAAACAAGCGCGGGACGCTGGTCATGAAATGCGGGCGTACTTCCTGCAAATCGCGCGCGACGGTGTCAATGCTTTCGGCCAGAAAGGTCGAGACGCGCGCGTACAGGTATAGATAGATCGTGCTGCGTTCCAGGATGTGCGAGAAGGGCAGGAACGTCAGCGCGGCCTCGTCTTCTTTCAGGTCAGCATCGCGGTGGTTGATGAGCACGCTCGCCAGCAAATTCGCGTGCGAGAGCATCACGCCTTTGGGTTCGCCGGTCGTGCCCGAAGTGTAAATCAATGTCGCCAGCGTAGCGGGCGTGACGGCGCGGCTCAGGCGTTCATAAAGCTCCGGCTCGGTGCTGGCGGCGGCGCGGCCCCAGTTTAGAAATTCCTCGAATTGCAGCACGCGGCCGCTGGCGCTGATTGGTTCAAAGGCGATGATCGCGCGCAGCTTGGCGGTGTTCGTCAGCACGTCGCGCACGCGGTCGTACTGGGCCTGGTTGGAAATGAAGAGGACTTCGACGGCGGCGTCTTGCAGGATGTATTGCACCTGGTTGGGCGCCTGGGTGGCGTATATCGGCACGTCCGCCGCGCCGCAATTGAGCACGCCCAAATCGGCGCTGATCCATTCAGAACTGTTCTCGGCCAGGATGCCGACGCGGTCACCGCCGCGCACGCCCAGCGCGTAAAGGCCCAGCGTGGCGGCGCGCACGCGCTCGGCCAGTTCGTGCGCAGAGAGTGATTGCCAGTGGCCGCCCTTTTTGAAATTGAGCAGGCCGGGTTTGTCCGCCGCCGTGGCTTGGCGGAAGAGTTCGTTGAGCGTGGTGATTGGAGCTTGGGGTGATGCCATCTTGTAGTTGGCGTGTCAGTAGCCCGCCCCGGTGGGGGGGGGGGCCCCCGCCAACCACCCCCCCCCCCCGGTCGGGGTAGTGACACACAAGGCGGGGGC
>JANOWX010000580.1:0-12484 GCA_031418175.1 Acidobacteriota bacterium
CCATTGCGAAATTACTCCTTAAAAGTAGGACAGACTTCAGTCTGTCCAATGATCGGACAGACTGAAGTCTGTCCTACTTCGCGCCACCGCAGTGGCAGCCAAGTTTAAGTAGTCCCCAAATGCCTGGTGACAACCTGTTCGAGATACGCCAAGCCTTTTTCGGGGCGTTCGCCAACGAGGTGATCAACCAGCTTGCCGTCTTTGCCAAAGATGAAAAGTTGCGGAATCGGCGGCGAGCCGGTGTCGTCTTCGGTGCCTTTCAGAAAGGCATCGGTCACGATGCGGCTCGGATAGGCGATGGTGTAATTGATGCCGGCCTGTTTGATGAAATCGTTGACGAGTTTCTGATCGTCCTTCTGATCGTCGAGGCTCATCCCGATGACGGCCAGCCCTTTGGCACCGTAGCGCTTGTTCAACTCAGCCAGTTGCGGCGCCTGTTTGCGGCAGGGCGCGCACCAAGTGCCCCAAAAATCTACGACGACAACTTTGCCGCGATATTCGTTGAGCTTCAGCGAACCGCCCGTGTGTTTCGGCACCAGCAATGCCTGCGCGGTTTCGATGGCTGCGCCGTTGGGCTTGCCGGTGGATTTGGGCATGGCGCTCGCGGGAATGGCGTCACTCATGGGGTTGGCGCTCGAATTCGCCACCGGCTGCGGCGCGGCGGCGTTGTCACAGCCCAGCGTCAAGAGCGCCACACTCAACACGAAGACGGTCAAGAATTGATTATTGGCGAAATATTTCATGCTTCATCGTACGGCTGCGATATGAAATCGCGGTCAAAATCGGTCGTGAGGCCGTCAGAGCTTTCCACCAACGGCACGCGGTATTCCTCTGAGGCCCAGCGCCCCAGGTCAATCGTCTGACAGCGTTCAGAACAGAATGGGCGAAACTCGCTCTGCTCCCAATCCACTGGTTGGCGGCACGTTGGACAACGGCGCATCGGCACAATCCTCGCAAGAAAATAAGTCTGGTTGAGCGAAGCCGTATGATACCGAATTTTACCCGAAGTCCAAACCGGTTCAGTAGCCAGCGGCGCGGGCTTGCGTTAGAGTAATTGCGCCGTTGTCATTCATCCGTAAACAGACCGTGAGGAGAACGTATGCGATTGCTGCTTTTTGCGCTGCTTTTCGTGAACTTGATCGTGCCCGCGCAAGAACGTCCGCGCCGGGTCAGAGAGCGCGTGACGACGCCTGCCGCGACAACTACCTCGAACGCGATCGCCAAAGAAAAACTGATTGCCGCCCAATTCGCGCCGGTCTTTCTGCAAGGCCTGGGCGACAACCCACGCGCCGATTACATCACCAATTTCGATTTCGACGGCGATTGGAAAGGCGACAACAATTGGTACAACCTGGATAAACGCAACTTCGCGTTGCGCGCTTTCATTTACTATTCGGTCGCCGAAACCGAGACGCATTACTTGGTGCATTACGCCGCCTTCCATCCGCGCGATTACAAAGGCGGAGCTGTAACTTCGACCCTGCTGGATGAGGCGCTGCGCCGCGCGCTGCCGCAACTCGGCAAGATCAAAGACCCGACGGTGGAGAAGGCCGGCGACATCGCGCTCTCGCACGAAAACGATTTGGAAGGCTGTCTGGTCGTGGCCGAAAAACGCGGCAACGATTTGGCGCAGGCGCAAGTGCAGTATGTCGAAACGATGGCGCACAACGGCTATTACAAATACCGCACCGCCGCCGCGCCCGGCACGCTGGGCGACCTGCTTGAATTGAACGGCTCGCATCCACGGCTTTACCTCGAACCCAAGGGTCACGGCCTCTATCGTTACACCGGCGACAGCGCGCAACTCAATCCGCGCGTCACGGGCCTGCTGACTTACAACTACACCGGCACGGCGGAAGACCACGCGACGTTGGGCGAAAAAGCGGATGGCAAGACCATCGGCTACGATCTGGTTTCGATTTACGACACGTTTTGGGCGCGCGCGACCGGCGGGTTGAACGAAACCTTTGGCGAAACCTTGGATTATGAAAAACGCAGCGCGCAGAAATTCCAGGCTGGCAAAGCGCCGTTGAGCACCGAACGCAATTTCGGCCAACTCGGCGCAGCCTTTCGCGGCACGGTCGGGTTCAAAAACAAAGCCCGTCCGCCCTGGGCGTGGTTTGACGACAGCGAGCGCGAACGCCCGCGCGGCGAATGGTTTTTCGATCCGGCGGCGGTGATTGCGCGGCATTTCGGCAAGGACGAGAAATTCTCAGACGTCTATCTGTGGAATCGCTATTTTGGAATTGAAGAAGGAAAGTGAGCGCGGTTGCGCAAGCAGGAAGTTAAAGAGTGGAGCTAGTCGGGCTCGAACCGACGGCCTCTGCGATGCCATCGCAGCGCTCTTCCAACTGAGCTATAGCCCCACATTTTGGAAAGTAACGAATGCCTTCGTTTGAAAGCGGGGGCATCTTAGCCAACCGTCCCCATGTCCGTCAAGCCGCTCCCCAATCTTGAAAGCCCATTGGCAAGCCCATTGGCATGAATGCTGCCGGTTGGCTAAGATGGCGCCGCATTCATCCCCAAACGAATCAACATGAAATCCTACACCAAGTATCTGACGTTTCAGACCAAGCAGCGCCGCGAATACCTCAACATTACTGATGAAGTGGCAGCGGCCCTGCGCGCGAGCGGTGTGCAGGAAGGCTTCGCATTGGTCTCGGCGATGCACATCACTGCATCGGTTTACATCAACGATGCCGAAAACGGCCTGATCGCCGACATTGACGAATGGCTAGAACGACTCGCCCCGATGCGCGCCGATTACCGCCATCATCAAACCGGCGAAGACAACGGCGATGCGCATCTGAAAAACCTGCTGCTGCATCACCAGGTGCTGGTGCCCATCACAAAAGGCGAACTCGACCTGGGCACCTGGCAACAAATTTATTACGCGGAGTTTGACGGCCAGCGCCGCAAACGCGTCATCATCAAGATCATTGGCGAATAACTACGTTTCAACCGACTACCAACACGCATGCGAAATTTGATTTGGCTTCTTTTCGCCCTGGCGACCACTTTGCCCTGGCTGTTTTTTGCGCTCAGCGGACAGGGCCATCACATGGTCGCCACCCAACCCGCGCAAGTCTCAGTACTGGCCGGCCTCGCCATCATCGGCGCGGCTTTTATTTTAAGCTGGGCGACCGAACTGGCCGAACGCGATATTCCGCGCTCGCTGGCATTGATCGTGCTGGCGCTCATCAGCGTGCTGCCCGAATACGCGGTGGATTTGCACTTCGCCTGGGAAGCGGGCAAGAACCCCGAATATAAAGCCTACGCCATCGCCAACATGACCGGCGCGAACCGCGTGTTGATCGGCGTGGGCTGGGCGCTGGTGGCGATTGTCTACTACTTCAAACATGGCAAAAAAGAGATTGTGCTCGACAATTCGCAAGGGCTGGAGTTGAGCTTCCTGCTGCTGGCGACGATCTATTCGCTGGTGCTGCCGCTCAAAGGCACGCTCTCGCTGTTCGACATGGTGATCTTCTTTGCGATGTTTTTGCTTTACGCCTACCGCGCCAGCAAAGGCGCACATCACGAGAGCGATCTGGACGGCATCGCCGGCTGGCTTGATGCGCGGCTGGGCGATGGGGCACGGCGGCTGGTCGTGCTGTTGATGATGGGGTTTGCGGGCTATGCGATCTGGCTTGCGGCGGAACCGTTTGCCGAAGGGCTGGTCACGACGGGCAAGAGTTATGGGCTGAATCAATTCCTGCTGGTGCAATGGCTGGCCCCGCTGGCATCGGAATCGCCCGAAGCCGTAATCGCGCTGCTCTTCGCCTTCAAAGGCAAAGGCTCGACCGGCATCGGCGCGCTGATTTCGTCGAAGGTCAATCAATGGACGCTGCTGGTCGGCGCGATTCCGCTGGTTTATGCGCTCTCGGTCGGCGCTTGGGTTTCGATGGATTTGGATCATCGGCAAAAGGAAGAGTTGCTGTTGACCTCGGCGCAATCGCTCTTTGCGGCGGTCGTCATTTCGGATTTCCGTTTTGCGCTGTGGGAAGCCTTGCTGCTGCTGGGCCTCTTCGTCGCCCAATTCTTTTTCCCGCAAGAAGAGATTCGCTACATTTTTAGTGGGGTGTATTTGCTGGCCGCCGCCATTTTGATAGGCACTTCGCGGATGCGGCGGCAGATGCTGTGGAATGCGTTGCTCTTACGCAAATGCGACCCGTCGAAATTTTGAAGATAGGACGGACTTTAGTACACCGAAAACTAAGTTCTTTGCGAGAAAAAGACCCAACCACGTAGTAACGATTTCAATCGTTCAGTCTTGGCAGTCCTGGCCGCAGCACAAAACGAATAAATTCGTTACTACGTGTTGCTGTCCGCTGACTCTCAAAGAATTTAGTTTCTCGTTTATTTAGTCTGTCCGGTTTGGTCTGTACGGCCTTTGCGGTAGGACAGACTGAAGTCCGTCCTACCCGAGTCAGCCTCAATGATCGAACATCGGCCACGCCCGCCCGTCAATCACCGAACGGCTGTCAATATCAATCACATCGTGGCGCGTGATGATGCCGACGATGCGGCCGTACTCTTCGATCAGCAGCGCGGGCGATTCTTTCAGATACTTCATCGCGCGTTCGACATCCACGGTCTCGCTGACCACCGGGAACGCCTCATCCATCACGGCGCGCACCGGTTCATTCAACAACGAACGTTCATCCAGCAAGCGCGCCATCAGATGGCTTTCGCGCACGCTGCCCACGGCCTTGCCGTCTTCCAGCACAGGCAATTGCGACAGGCCGCGTTCGTTCATCAGCTTCAAGGCGTCGCCGATCAAGGTGTCGGGCGAGATTGAAATCAGGCGCGGTTTCCCAGCGTGCAGTTTGGATTCGTTCAGCAAACTCAGCGTCATGCGCTCCGGCCCCAGCAACTGTTTCTCTTTCAGCCATTCGTCTGAAAGGAACTTCGACAGATAACGCTCGCCCGTGTCGCACACGATGAAGACGATGATGTCGTCTGCGCCCGCTGTCTCGGCCACCTTCAACGCGGCCCAGGCGTTTGTGCCCGTGCTGCCGCCGCAAAAGATGGCTTCCTCGCGGCACAAGCGGCGCGCAGTGCTGAACGAATCGCGGTCGGTCACATTGATGATCTCGTCCACGTATTTCAGATGGACGTTTTCGGGAATCAACTCCTGCCCGATGCCTTCGACCAAGTAGGGCGAAGCGCTCATCAGCTTGCCGGTTTCTTTGTAGGTCTTGAACACCGAACCCACCGGATCAGCGCCGATAATTTTGATGTTGGAGTTTTGCTCTTTCAGATAACGCCCCGTGCCGCTGATGGTGCCGCCCGTGCCCAGGCCCGCGACAAAATGCGTGATGCGGCCCGCGGTTGCTTCCCACAACTCCGGCCCGGTCGTCTTGAAATGCGTTTCGGGATTGGCCGGGTTGGCGTACTGATTGGTCAGAATGGCATTCGGCGTCTCACGCGCGATGCGTTTCGCCACGGTGACGTAATGCTCCGGCGTATCGGGTTTGGCCGCCGCCGAAACGACAATCACATCGGCGCCGAGGCCTTTCAGATAGCGCGCTTTCTCCTGGCTGCTTTTTTCGGTCATCACGAACACACAGCGATAACCTTTGATCGCGCCCGCCAGCGCCAAGCCGATGCCGGTGTTGCCGCTGGTGGCCTCGACGATGGTGCCGCCCGGTTTCAGATCGCCCGCGCGTTCGGCGCGTTCGATCATGGCAATGCCGATGCGGTCTTTGACGCTGCCGCCGGGGTTGTACGATTCCATCTTCGCCAGCACGAGCGGCTTCAGGCCTTTGGTGAGTTTGTTGAGTTTGACGAGCGGCGTGTTGCCGATCAATTCGAGGACGTTGTTTTTGTAATTCATTGCGGTTACTTCAGCGTCTTGGCTAGGCTCTTTTTCTTGAGCAAACGCAAACTCCAGCGTTCCAGTTGAAACAGACCAGCCTGCGCAATCTCTTGTTTGGCCCAGGCTGGCAATTTTCCAAAACGATATTCGAGTTGTTTGGAAAGCAAAATGACTGCCTGATTCCGGCGGCCAGTCAGTTCGGCTTGCAGGTAAACCGCGCCGTTTTCTATTTCATGCTCAGGTTCACACTTAGATTCTTCATCAAAATATTCGCCAGACACAATTTTTTGCATGGTCACAAGCATATCCAGCTTGTCCATTGGTGATAAGGTTGAGAGTGGCATGTGTTTACCGCTTTCTTCGATGGCCGCTTACTTCAAAGCGTCTTTCAATGTTTGCGCCGTCAGCAATTGCAGGCTCCAGCGTTCGAGTTTCGGCAAATCGGCGACAGCCAGCCGCCTTTTCGCCCAAATGGGCAAAGTGCCAAAACGTGCTTCGAGTTGTTTGGCAAGCAGCTTACGTTGTCCGATCTGTTCGCCGATCTGTTCGCCTTTTCTTTCACCGGTCTTTGCGCCACGCGCTTCGGCTTGTTGTTCGCCGAAAAGCATTAATTCCCCAATCAAGGGCGTGGTGAGCAAGTCTTCGCGTGTGATGGTCATGGTTTTTCTTACCCCCTCGGTGACTATCTTCTCTGCGTTACGCAGCTTTGACAAGATGATTAATTTGAGGGCGGCGTCTTTAGCTTGTCGCTCTGGCAAGGCGCGCAGCTTTTGCAAAATGCGGCGGCTGGCAATGAGCACGTCGTCAATGTCGCACAAGATCGCCAACAGGTTATCGCTGACCGAATCGCTTTCCAACAACGGCCCGCTGTCCAACGCGCGGATGTCCAGCACATCGTAAGAAAAGCGCAAACGTTTCTCGCGGATGTGCGCTTGCCGCCGGGGCTTCTTCCTGCCGACATACAACACGACTTGCCAGGGTTCTTGCGCATACATACGCCGCAACGGCGCATAGTATTCCAACATCCGCCACGGCATCTCCGGATCGTCTTCCACTTGAATTTCAAGGTGCAGGATACGCCCTGATTTTAACCGCGCGACCAGATCAATACGCCGCACCTTGACCGAAGGTTGTTCGATAGTCAGCCAAGCTTCTACCTGATCGCCCGCCACTTGCTCGACCAGCCGCGGCGGGAAGGTGAGGAATAACTCTTTGAGCAGCGTATCGAATTGCATTAGCGGTTGGCCGTCGTCGCGCGATAGCCCAATTCCAAGCCCTTCGTCGTCGTGTAGTACTTCGCCAGCATATTGGCCTGCTCCCACGCGGGCAGCGTTTTGGGATCGCGCACGTAGCTGAAAAAGCGCGTCGCCACTTGCCCGAAATGCGCTTCGTGCCCGTCGCGGTATTTGTCGGGGAAGGTCACGCGCAATTTGTCGCCTTCGTCCAGCGCCGCCACGCCCGGATACTTGGCCTGCAACGCGGCGACTTTCTTTTGCAGCGCGGCCCAGATCGCCGCCTTGTCAGCCGCGTTATTCGGGGTCACATGAATCGTGTGCTGTTGCGCCTGCCGCACTTCGATGCGCGACTGCGTGCCTTTGAACCAGGCCACGTGTGTATCGCCGCTTCCAGCAGGGGCCGCAGGCGCTTCGTAATTCCAGATCACATCCAGTTTGGCGTGCACACCGCGCAGCGCATAGGTCAGCGAGCCGTTGCAGAAATACTCCAGCTTGTCGTCTTTCACGTTCGGCGCGAGATAGCTGGGGAAATTTGCCTCGCCCGTCACACGTTTGAATTCGTCCTTTGACATCACGGTTGCCCAGCGTTTGCCGCTGAGCACGTTGACGTCTTTGCGATAGTCCAGCGCTTGCTCAGGGAAAACCATCCATTGCACCAAATCCACCAAGTGCACGCCCACGTCAGCCACGCCTTCGCCCTGCTGTTTCACGTCAAAGAACCACGCCGGGCGAATGTTGACCGCGCCCGATACGACTTTGTAAAGGTGATGCAGGCTTTCCATGTAAATCGCCGGATCGCTCGCCGAGCCTTTCTGCAGCGTGCCGAAGACGCCCGCGTCATTGACGAGTTCGCGTTGCAGGATCGTCGTGATCTCTGAGCGCTCGGTCATGATGTCGTAGGCAATCAGCCGCTTCGCCTCGGTGGTATTCAGCGTCGCTTCCAGCTTGGCAAATTCGCCCGCATTGATGATCCAAGGTTTGTCTACCAGCGCATTGATGCCGCCTTCGATGCTGGCTTTGATGCGGTCAATCTTGCCTGCATTGCGCCCGGCGAAGACGACGACGTTGCCCGGTTTCTCGCGCAACATGCGGGCGAGCGAGTCACCGCCCGTGTGAATCTCCAGCTCCCACTGCGTCGGCTTGGCCGCGCGCGTGTTGAAGCCGTTGATCCGTTTGAGGTGTTCATTCAGGTCGAAGCCGAGTGGCGCATAAACGTGCACCGTTGGCGCAACACCCGCCAGCATTTCTTTTTGCACGAGCGCTGCATGAAAGTGCCCGGGGTTGAGCGTCATCAGGCGAATGTCGGACATAGCTTTGCCAGTGGATTTTTGTTGCGCAAAGGCGTGGAAAAGAAACGATGCCGCACTCAGCACACAGCCAACCGCGACGAGCCAAACGAACGAAGTTGCACGAAGTTTGTTTTTCATATTCGAGTTGGATGTACAGCAAGCTTTCCAGCTTGCTGCTGCTTGGTCAGCGGAGCCTTTCGTGTCGGCCACGCTGTTCGCTGAGCCAGCCTCAGCAACCTGGAACGGTTGCTGTACACAGCCACCAGTTACCCCTGCATCGGAATAAAATCCGGATCATCCTGGTGCACGCGTTCCCACGTCAGGAAATCGTAATACCCACAGCGATTCTCTTCCGGGTGCTCGCGGCAAGTGCGCGGGCGGTGTTCGTAAACTGTGCAGCGTCGTTCGACGGGATCCAAGAAGCGGCAGGCGCTCTTGAAGATGTGATCCTTGCGGTGCCGCAGCACGCGCTGCCCGCCCTCGTATTCGGGAATGAACTTCGTAAACTTCGCCTCGGCCGCTTCGTAGCTCAGGCTAAAGCGTTTCGCCAGCCGCTGAATATCGGCCTTGTTGACGCGAATCCAATCGTAGGTGCAGCAATAGGCCGGACATTTGGCGCAGTCGTATTTCAAACGCGGTTTTTTTCCGTTGCCTTGCAAAACGGGTAGTTCTTTTATTGCCATAGTGTTTTGTTTTGAGTGCTTGCAGCAGCCTGATTGCAGTGTTGTGCTAAAGCGGGACATACTTACCATCATCATCAAACATCGGCAACCGTGCCGCCGCAAAACATTCAGGACATACGCAAAAGAGCATGGAGTTCAGGCTTCAGCCTGTCTTGGAGATCACGCACACAGGCTGAAGCCTGAACCCCATGCTCTTGCATCGCGTTTGTTTGTGCTTCTGCGTAAGTCCTGACTAAAAGATTCAAAGCAAAGACATGAACAAATCCGGTTGGAACCCCAAACACTGGGCCGGCCTCGCGCCCAACGGCTTCGGCCAAGTGAAGCCGAATCATTATCTGGACATGGCCAAGATCGTCTGGCGCAACCGCGATCAACTTCCTTACGCCTGGCGCATCCTCTCGCAAGGCGTCTGTGACGGTTGCGCGCTGGGCACGAGCGGCTTGCACGATTTCACGATGGACGGCGTACACCTGTGCATGGTGCGGCTGGAATTGCTGCGGCTGAACACGATGCCTGCGCTGGATGTGCGCGTGCTGGAAGACGCTGAAAAGTTGGCACATCTCACGGCAGCCGAATTGCGCGAACTAGGCCGCCTGCCCTATCCGATGTTGCGGCGTCGCGGCGCACGCGGCTTCACGCGCGTGACGTGGGATGAAGCCTTGCAACTCGCGGCCAGCAAGGTGGCAGCGGCTGATCCGCGCCGCATCGCTTTTTACCTGACTTCGCGCGGCCTGACGAACGAAGCGTATTACGTCGCGCAAAAGGTCGCGCGCTTCCTCGGCACCAATAACGTAGACAACTCCGCCCGCATCTGCCACTCGCCTTCGACCGTGGCGATGAAACAGGCCCTCGGCGTCTCGGCTTCAACCGTTTCGTACAAGGACTGGATCGGCACTGACCTGCTCGTTTTCTTTGGCAGCAACACACCGAACAACCAACCGGTGACGACCAAATACATCTACTACGCCAAGCAACAAGGCACGCGCGTCGCCGTCGTCAATCCTTATCGTGAACCCGGCCTTGAACGTTACTGGGTGCCGTCGGTGGCCGAGAGCGCGTTATTTGGGACGAAGCTGGCCGATGAATTCTTTCAAGTCCACACTGGCGGCGACCGTGCGTTTATCGCGGGCGTGCTCAAACACCTGATCGAAAACGAATGGACAAACTCCGCGTTCATCAATACGCACACCCACGGCTTTGCCGAATTGAAAGCGAAACTGCGCGCCTGCGCTTGGGAATTGCTGGAAGCCGCCGCAGGCGCGCCGCGCGACGAAATGCTGCGTTTCGCCCGTTCGCTGGCCGAAGCCAAAACAGCAATCTTCGTCTGGTCAATGGGCATCACGCAGCACGCCGATGGCGTGGCGAATGTGCGCGCCATCGTTGACTTGGCGTTGTCGCGCGGCTTCATCGGCCAAGCTCACAGCGGCCTCGTCCCGATTCGCGGCCATTCCGGCGTGCAAGGCGGCGCCGAGGTCGGTTGCGTGCCGAATCAATTTGCAATGGGCGTGGCGACAGATGACGCGGGCGCAGCGAAGATGCGAGAAACTTGGGGCTTCGATCCGCCAATAGAAAAAGGCTTGAATGCAGTGCAAATGCTGGATGCCGCGCACGCGGGCGAGTTGGACTGGTTCTATCAAAGCGGCGGCAACTTTCTGGAAACGCTGCCCGAACCCGATTACGTGCGCGCCGCCGTCGAACGCATCCCCTGCCGCGTGCAACAGGACATCGTGCTCAGCCCGCAGATGCTGATCGAACCGCGCGAGCTTGTCTTGCTGCTGCCCACGCGCACCCGCTACGAACAAATCGGCGGCGGCACCGAAACGACAACTGAACGCCGCATCCTCTTCAGCCCCGAAATCCCTGGCCGCCGCATCGGCGAAGCAAAAAACGAATGGGAAACCCCGATGCTGATTGCTGAACGCGCGCATCCCGCCCGCGCTCATCAGATTCATTTCGCTGACGGCCAAGCCATCCGCAACGAAATCGCCTGGGCCGTCCCCGCTTACGCAGGCATCGAAACGCTCCGCCAAACCGGCGATCAAGTGCAATGGGGCGGCCCGCGCTTGTGCGAGTCTGCCGCTGGCATACCAGCCTTCGCCACCGCCGACGGGCGCGCGCATTTTTCAGTGATTGAACTATCCGCCCAAGCTTCGCCCAACCAGTTCCGCCTTTCGACCCGGCGCGGTAAACAATTCAATAGCATGGTGCAACAACAGCGCGACCCGCTGAACGGCGCACATCGCAAAGACGTGCTGATGAACGCTGACGACGCCCAACGGCTGGGCTTGCAAGATGGCGAAGCCATTCGTTTGCACAATGAAATCGGCGAGTTGCGCGGACGCTGCCGCCTCGCGCCCATCGCGCCCGGCAACGTGCAAGTGCATTGGCCCGAAGGCAACGTGCTGCTCAAACGCGGGGTGTGCGATCCCGAATGCGGTATCCCGGATTTCAACGCGTTGGTTGAGGTCGAGCATATCGCTTGAGTTCTCGCTGACACGTGGTGAATGGATTGCTGCGGTTTTCTGCCAAGCTTATACTTTGGCAGTCAAAAATGCGTTTACCAGAAAAACAGTAGGAGGGAATGAAGTGATTCAGCAGACTTTTGTCCAGCAGGAAATTGCGTCATTAGTGCGGCTCGGCTTATATGCTAACCAGGATGAAGTCATCTCAGACGCCGTGCGCCATCTGTTGCTTAACAATCGCTCGTTGCGCCTGGAATTGGCGCTCGATTTGTTCAAAACAGATGAGGTCTCGCTCGGACGCGCGGCAGAGCTTGCCGGTCTCGACCGCTGGCAATTTCAAGAACTGCTGCGCGAACGCGGCATTCCGATCGTGATCGAAGCGCAGTCCGCGGAAGCGCTGGACGAGGAGATTGCTTTCTTTTTCGGCCAGTCAAAATGATCGTCGCCGACACCAACATCCTCTCGACCTTTGCGCGCATCGGGCGGCTTGATCTGCTCTTTTCAGTGGCGGTGACCCAAACTTTCGACTTACCGCCAGCCGTAATCAAAGAGATCAAAGTCGGCTTGCACAAAGGCCTCGACTTCCTGCAACCGATTGTTGACGGCCTGGCCAGCAGCGCAGGCTTTTCCGCCCTCGAACTCACGCCTGACGAAAAGAGCCTGCGCGACACCCTGCCCGGCTCGCTGAATGCCGGTGAGCGCGAGAGCATCGCCGTTTGCGCCAAACGCAGCGATGGCAAACTGCTGACCAACGACAAACGGGCGCACAGCTACTGCCTCGCCCAGCGGATTCCCGTTCTCAATCTAAACTTGATCCTGCGCCGGCTCTGGCAAGCCAACCACTGCACCAAAGCAGAAGTTCGGGCGCTGATGGAAGAGATTGAAACAAGCGAGCCGGGAATGGTAGTAATCAAGGGCAAGGCCGAGATATTGCGGTAGGGCGGTGGCGGCTTTGACACCTGGCTAAGCGGCTGCGTAGTTGATCGAGCAAGTGACC
>JANOWX010000581.1:0-4777 GCA_031418175.1 Acidobacteriota bacterium
AGACCTGCTTATTTTTGCCGGTGAACTTATAGCCCGCGCCGGCGATGTTCGGATTCGCACCCGCGTTGGCGTCGCCTTGTGCATAAGCGAGCGTCGTGTCGGTTGCGGCGACTGCGCCGGTGTCTGGTTGCAAACGTAAATTCTGATCGGCGTCGCTGACCAAGCGAATGCGATCCGGCCCCGGATTGAAATCCATACCGAAGGCCGTGCCGCTCAGCGCGGGCGACAAGGCCGCCGTCCCGAGCGCCGTCGCCGCGCCGGTCGCGCTGTTGATGATGTAAAGGCGATTGCCGCTGCTGACGGCGTAAAGCTGGTTGTTGGCGGGGCGGAAATCAATGCCGTGCAGCGCTGCGCCGCTGGGCAGGCCCGTGATCGTCACCGTGCGCGTGAGCGTGCCGGGCGTCAGCGGGTTAAACGCGAGCAGCGTATTGTTGGCGGTCAGCGCGAAAACTGTTCCGTCAGCGGGTGGCGTTGTTTGGGCGGCTGCGTGTGGCAGCGCGCCGAATTGCAGTTGCGCGGCCAGCGTGAAAATTGTGAGCAGCGTCAGTACGAGCGTCAGGGCACGCGCGCAAAGGCGTCGCCGTCTGTTCAATGAAGACATGTTTCCCTCCTTCTTGATCGTTGGTAGCGACTTGACGGGGCGAGTTTCAACGAGTTGCCTCCAACGCCAAGCAGCCAAGCACGCCAAGTCCGGTTTCAACTTCGGAGCAATCAGTTCAACTGCTTGGCGCGCTTGGCGTCTTGGCGTTGGAATCTCTGTTCGTGGGGCCGCTTCCTTGCGGATGTCAACGTTCGTGGTAACGGCGTACAACGCGACTGCCGCGCTGTACGCCGTATCTTTGTTCGGCAAACGCTTACCTCATCCCGACGGTGTTGCGCCCGTTTTGCGGGGTGCTTTCATACGGGAAGGTTTTGCTGAAGCCCAACTCGTTCTCGGTCACGCCGTCGTAATTGCCCTTGAACGGATCGTTGATCTTCAGGTTGGCCGGATCGCGCAGATCGCTGAGCAAGGCGATGATCGCAATGTCGGTCACGTCGTCGCCGAAGCGCCGTCCATTCGGCCAGCCGCCGGGCACGAAGTTCTTACCGGCGGGCAAGCCCAGGAACTGGCTCGGCAAGCGGAACGGATGCCCGGCGGCGCGGCTTTCCTGAATGTCGCCGCCAAAGATGCCCAGGCGCGAGAAGCCCGCGTCATCGGGGTTCTTCGGATCGTTCGGGCCGTTGCCGGCCAAACGAATGGGATCGGTCGAAAGGTCAACCTTGATGAGGTCGGGGATGAAAATCGCCGCGATGTCGGCGCGCCCCGTGGGAATCGCCAGTTGCGTGCCTTTGCCGATGATCAGGTTGATGTGCGTCGCCAGTTCGGGATTCTCGGCGTACTTGCGGAACAGCACGTTGTCCACCACGGGCAACGTGCGGCTGTAGGTGTCCTTGTCTTCGACCGCGACCAGGCCTTCGTTGAAGAGCGGATTGCCCTGGCGCGCGACCTGCACGTAATCGGGCCGGCGGATCGTGTCTAGAATGCCGCCGCCGCTGCGCACCACAGCAGCGCGTGGACGGCTGGTCGTGGCAAAGACGCCGACGGTCTGTTGATCGCCGCCGAGTTCGGCGAGAGGCACACGCAATGACATCAGGTGCAGGTTGTAACCGCCCTGCGAATCTTTGCCGGGGTTGCGCAATTGCAGCAAATCGAAGATGGACTGGATGTCGGCAAAGAAGCCGTCGTCACGCTGACCCGCAAAGGCCGTGTAGCCGTTGGGGAAGGTGAAGATGGCTTGTTGCGTGTACTTGTCCAGTTCGGCGCGCGTGGCGACGCCTTTGCGCGCGGGCATTTCGGGGTTGTTGTCTTCGTTATAAAACGGCGTCGCGTTGCCCTGATTGTTCGGCGGCACGATGCCGCTGCCGATGAAGCTGGCGGTGCCGTTGCGGTTGTCAATCTTGGTGATGTTGTAGGTTTGCGTCAGGTTCTGCCCAGCGTCGTCCACGTTTTGAATCACGCCGAGGTAGGAAATCAGGATCGTCTTCTCGCTCTTGTACTTGGTTTGGAACTCGTAGCGATACGTGATGGTCGGGCGGCCCGCCGCGATGTCGCTGCCGAGCGCGACGTGGATTTCGTAGCGCACCTGCTCATCAAAGTTGTACTTGGCCGGGCCGATGCCGGGATTCTGGTGCGGGTAAACGCCCAGCGCCAGATTGAGCGCCTTGTTGCCAGCGGCATCGTTGCGCACAAAGGCGTACACATCGGTCGTGTTGGCCGATGGATCACGTGTGGCGAGCGGTGCGTCCATGTGGCTCGAGGCCAGCGCCGCCGTTTGCAGCGACGGCATGATGGCGAGCGCCGCGACCATGGCCAGCGTCATTGCCCGCGTCAGGCCGTGTTGAATTCGTTTCAAAATGTCTTTCATCGAAAAGTTCCTCCTTCAGGATTGGTTAGTGTGATTGCCGTGCGCCGTGTCAGTAACCCGACCGTGAGGGAGGGCAGCCTTGCGACAGAAACCCATTGGTCTTGCTTGACGGCGCGCCCTCCCTCACGGTCGGGCTACTGACACGGGTTGCGCGGCAGTGTGTTCGGTTGTCGTGGCGCGGGGTAGACGAAACCTAAGCCTGCGAGCAGACGGGCCGTCCAAGCCGTGGCCGGTTCAATTGTGTTGGTGAATGTTTGGGAAAAGTCGCAGGCGCGCGCCTTCCGGCGTCTCACGCGCGGAGGTGAGGCGTCAGGAGCGACAGGCGGCGCCTGCAACAGCGTTGAATTCGAGTTAGAGCTTGAGTTGCAGCAAGTGCGCTTGTTCGGCGGGCCAGAGCGTCTGTTTCATTGCCAGCGCCTGTTTGCCATAGCGGCGCGCGTCGTCGAGTTGATTGAGTTGTTTGGCGATGGCGGCGGCGTGAAAAGCGAGCCGCGCATCGTGAACGCCAGTCGCCAGGGCGCGTTGCACCAAGGGCCAGGCTTCATTGGCACGTCCGGCTTGGGCCAGCGCCCAGGCCGTAGCATCGAGTGTGAAAACATCTTGACGAACTTTCAGTTCAGTTTCGGTCAACCGCACCGCTTGCGCCGCATCTTCGCCGCGTGTTGCCAGGAACAGCGCAAAAGTACGCGGGTCTTCGGTGGCGCCTTTCGCTTTCAATTCGGCTTCGATCTGTTGTGCTTCTTCAGCGCGGCCCAGCGCGCGCAAGGCCTCGCTCAAGGCCCATTGATATTCCGGCAGCGGATTGAGCCGGGCGGCTTGTTGGAAAGTGAGTTGCGCTGCCGCGTACTTCCCTTCCGCCAAATCCACGCGCCCGCGCAACAACAAGGCCGGCGCATAATCGGGCATGAATTTCAGCGCCACCGCACAGGCTATGCGCGTTTCTGCCAGCTTGCCCGCGTGCAATTCGTAAAAGGCCAGCTTCGAGGCCGCCCACGCCGCCGCTTCCGGTTCGTTGGTGGAAGAAGCTTGCAAGGCCTGTAGCGCCATTTCAAGCGCCCCTTCCAAATCGCCCTTCAACCAGCGCAACTGCGCGGCGCGCAAATACGCTTGCAAGCCGGGCTTCAAATCCATGAACTTTTGATAGGCCACAGCGGCTTCATCCAGGCGGCCTTGTTCCAGCAACACATCGCCAAGCAAAGCGTGGTCGAAAGGAATGCCGCGTTGCGTGCTCAAGGTGCGCGCTACACTTTCGGCTGCTGTGAATTGGTGCAGGTTGTGCAAAACATGGCCGCGCAATAACAGCGCATCGGCGTTTTTGAGCTTGGTTGGTTCAGTGGGTTGCGGCACCCGCACGGTTAGTTGTTCCAGACACGCGGCGCATTGTTCGGCCAGTTTATAAAAGCCCGGGTCGTAGCTGCGGCGCGCCTTTTCGACGAATTTCCAGCCGAGTCGTTCGACTTGCGGGCGCGTGCTGGTTGGGTTTTCTTTGATCTTCTGTTGCAAGCGCCGAATCTCGGCATCGAGCGTTTGCTCGCCTTGATGCAAAGCCAGCGCGATGGCACAGGGGCCTGTGTTCGGCATTGACTTGGCGGCACTGGCGCGATTGCAACCGTTAAATGACAACGCCAGCGTGGCCAGGCACGCCAACTGCAAAAGCTGACAGGCCACTGGCCTGAGCCTCAAAGTGAGATCGTTAAACATGAATTTTCCCCCTCGCTTCCATGCTGCGCTTGTCGCGGACGAATAGCCGCAGACAGCTTAAAAATTTTGCGGCACTTGTGTGTGCTCGCGTGAGATTACGGCGTGCGGAGGAAGTTGGATCTGGCGACGAGTAGATTTATGTGTAGAACTCCGCTTGCTCAGTTCTGCGGTTCTTCGTCAAGCAATTTTTGTACAGGCGTACGTCCGGGAGTAATCACGGGGTTGGAAATGGCGCGCAGTTGTTCGACCGGTTGTTCAGTGGCGAATGATTCGATCACGGAGAGTTTGGGTTCGCCGAGTGCGTCGAGGCGTGCGGTTGAAGGCTGTGTGTCGCGCAAGTAAATCAGCAGCCGCCAGAGCAAGGCGATGACGCACAGCACTTGCCCCACCTGGCGCACCATCGGGTTGTGGCTGGTGATCATCAACGTCAGCCCGCTGCCGACCAGCAGCCAGATGATTTCTTTGATGAATGGCATAGGCGCTCCCGCGCTTTAGCAAACTGTGGTTGATTCGACGCCCGCGCATTCTAAATCGAAACAAGCAAGATTGGCACACTCAACCTACCTGAGCGCGTCAGGTGCAGGCGTTTAGAGTTCAAGCTTTAGCTTGTCCGGGCGCGCCGTAGGCGCAGCCCGCGCGCCTACGGCGCGCCCGGACAAGCTAAAGCTTGA
>JANOWX010000582.1:0-11354 GCA_031418175.1 Acidobacteriota bacterium
GTTCGCTTCAGATTATTTGCAACGTCCGCGCCGCAACTTCGTAAGCTATCGCGTGTATACTGCGCCCGGCCGCCCACGCCGAGGCGGTGCGCAACAACCTTTGTAACGCAGGAGCAGGAATGGCTGTAGCCCAACAAGAACTCGAACAACAAATAGCAACGACCAACGGCGCGCTCGCCGTCACTCCAAAGACGATTGACGTGGCGGCGCTCGAAACAACCGCTCAACTTTCGCCCGCCGTCAACATCGCCCGCTACAACCCGCAAGAGACGATCAACGGCCACGGCTGGCGCGGTTGGTGGCGCGCGGCGCACATCATCAGCACCTTCGCGCTCTATCACCTGTTTGTTTACAGCTACCATCGCGGCTGGTTCATCGGCGGCAAGGCCGAATCCGAAGAAAAACATTTGCAATGGCAGGCCGACTGGCTGTCGCGTCAGTTGCTCAAGCTCGGCCCGACCTTCATCAAGATCGGCCAGGCCGTCTCGACGCGCGCCGATTTGCTGCCGCTGGCCTACATCAAAGAGTTGAGCAAGCTGCAAGACCGCGTGCCCGAATTCCCGCACGAACAGGCCATGGCGATCATCGAGCGCGAGTTGGGCCGGCCCGTCGCCGAGCTTTACGCCGAACTCGAAACGCCGCCCATCGCGGCGGCCTCGCTCGGCCAGGTTTATCGCGCGCGGCTGCATTCGGGCGAGATCGTAGCGATCAAGGTGCAGCGGCCCGACCTGGCGCGCACGATCAATTTCGATCTGGCCGTGCTGCGCAGCCTGGCGCGCTTCATGGCGCGCTATCCCAACATCGCGCGCGGCGTGGATTGGGAAGGCACGCTCGACGAATTCGCCGCCGTCGTCTTTGAAGAGATGGATTACGTCCAAGAGGGGCACAATGCCGAGACCTTCCGCGACAACTTCAAAAAGTGGCGCGAGGTCTACGTGCCGCGCATTCACTGGTCGCACGTCAGCCCGCGCGTGCTGACGATGGAATTCATCGAAGGCACGAAGGTCATTGACCTGCAAACGCTGGACGAACGCGGCCTGAACCGCATGGAAGTCGTGCGCCTGATCGCGCGGGCGTACCTGAAACAATTGCTGGAAGACGGCTACTTTCACGCCGACCCGCATCCGGGCAATCTGCGCGTGCTGGACGACGGGCGGCTGGCGTTTTTCGATTTCGGCATGGTCGGGCGCATCACGCCGGAGTTGCAGGACAAGTTGATTGACGCCTTCTTCCACATCGTCGAACGGGACGTGCGCGGCCTGACGCAAGACCTCATCAACCTGAACTTCCTGCCGCCCACGATTGATCCGAACACGATTCGGCCCGTGGTCGAAAAACTTTTCAGCGATTACCTCAACCTGAAACTCGGCGACGTGCGGTTCAGGGATTTGACCTACGAACTGGCCGAGGTGATTTACGAGTACCCGTTCCGCATCCCGGCGCAATTCACCTACATCATCAAGGCGATCATGACGCTCGAAGGCGTCGGCATCACACTCGATCCGAACTTCAGCTTTTTCGATGTGGCGAAGCCCTTTGCCAAAGAGTTCATGCTCAAACGCGAAGGCCGCTTCTTCCGCGATCAAATCGTCAAGCGGCTGCTTTATGGCGAAGAGGGCGAGATTCAGTGGGGCAAGATGTGGAAGCTGACCAAGATGGCCGCCAAGATGATGTGGGATGATTTGACGGGGAAGACGCCGCCGCCCCCGTCGTTATTGAACGGAACCAAGTAGCAAGGCAAGCCCTACTCCGCGCCCACCCGGGCAAGGGAATCCAGGCAAAGGGATACATTCAATTGACCGCAAACTGTTATCCGGTACATGAAACTTGCCCCCGCGTGTATCTTTGCGGCCTGATCTTTTTGTTGTCAGGGTTTTGCGGCGGTAGAGAAATTGGATAAGATGCCGCCGGTTTACCGCTCATTCAGTTTGTCCATAATCATCAGGGAGGAAGTGAAGCTTATGAAGTTCAGTTGCGGAATTGCCGTGTCATTGGTTGGTGCTTTTGTGCTCTGTCTGGGGCTGGCCTCTGGCAGCGCTAACAACGCGCCCAAAAACGTCACCTTCAGCAAAGACGTCGCGCCGATCATGTTTAAGAATTGCGCCGAGTGTCATCGGCCCGGCCAGCTCGCGCCGTTTTCGGTGTTGAGTTACAAGGACGTGCGCCCCTGGGCCAAATCCATCAAAGAGCAAGTCGCCAATCGCCAGATGCCGCCCTGGCACGCCGACCCGAAGCACGGCGCATGGAAGAACGACCGCCGCCTCTCGCAATCCGAACTCGACACGATCAGCGCTTGGGTTGACGGCGGCGCAACGGAAGGCGATCCCAAAGCCCTGCCGCCCGCGCCGAAATACTACGAAGGCTGGAGCATCGGCAAACCCGATCAACTGCTCGCCATTCCCGAACAGGCTGTGCCGGCGGAAGGCGTGGTGGCCTATCAATACCTGACGGTCAAGACCAACTTCAGCGAAGACAAATGGATTCAAGCGGCGGAAATACGCAGCACCGGCGCGACCGCCGTGCATCACGTGATCGTGTTTATCAAAGCGCCCGGCATCTCGATGGGCAATGAACAAAGCCTGCTGTGCGGTTATGCGCCCGGTGAACAGCCCGCCGTTTTCCCGACTGGTTATGCGCGCAAAGTCCCGGCGGGCGCTGAACTCGTCTTCCAAATGCATTACACGCCGAACGGCAAGGCCGCCAAAGACATCACGACGCTGGGCTTGATCTACGCCAAGGAGCCGGTGAAGACTGCGGTGTTGACGCGCGGCATCATGCAGATGCGCTTTGAAATCCCGCCCGGTGCGGCGGCGCACGAGGTGCGTTCGCAATACACCTTCACGCAAGACGCGCACGTCACCAGCTTCATGCCGCACATGCATTTGCGCGGCAAAGATTTCGTTTACATCGCGCATTACCCGGACGGCACCGAGAAAACGTTGCTCAACGTGCCGCGCTACGATTTCAACTGGCAGACTTACTACGTGCCGAAAGAGCCGGTCGCCATGCCCAAAGGCACGCGCCTGGAATGCATCGCGCACTTCGACAACTCGGCGGCCAACAAGTTCAACCCCGACCCGGCCAAGCTGGTCAAGTGGGGCGAACAGACGTGGGAAGAGATGATGATCGGTTGGGTCAGTTTTTATAACGACAATGCGCCCGCGAAACCGGCGGCGGCAGCGGGTAGTGCGAGCAGCCGCGAGAAGTAGCTTCTACACCGCATTAGTGGCAAGATAAATTTAGCCCAGTCGTTTACGGCCAAGGTGGTGTGTCAATGATTCCGTAAAGTCGCGTAGCGACGGTCAAACGCAAGCAAGGAGAAAACGCAAAATGAAAAACTCGAACATAGGAATGCGTGTCAAAGTTGGCCCTGAGGACGAAATTGAAGCGCCAGTTTTTTTGGAGATGACGAACTTCTTGCCTGCGGTTGTGGCCCAGCATATGGCGATTCAACACTATGCTGGCAGCGTTGTGCTTTCATTCTTCGAGCTAGACATGCCATTCCAACCGGAGATTTCCCCCGAAGCGGTGGAAGAGATGAAGCGAGAAGGATTTGTGGCTGAATGCGTGGCGCGCGTGACGATACCTATGGAAGCCTTGTCGAGATTTGCTCAAGTAATGACCGAAATGGCTAGTAAGATAGCCCCCCCGGAAAGCGAGCAACAAGATGACAACACATAGTAAAACACAAGAAAAGTTGATCAGCTTTGCCTACCTACCAATCGGCTGGAACTTCAATAGTGGGCTGCCTGCCGAGCAACAGGCATTGAAGACTGCTTTCGCCCTGTTAGATGCATTGGTTGGTGCGGGCTTCAAAGATACAGATGCCTTTCCTGCCGAAGATGGCAGCGTTATGGTGTCGGCCTATGTGGGGGCTGAGTCCTACGACTTTGATGTCAAGGTCGGTGGCACCATCACCATTGCTCACACACGCGAAGACGAAGACTTGTTCTACCAGGAAGGAATGCAGCTTGAGAGCGTAAAGAAAAAGATCAAGGAGTTTGCGTTGCAAAAATGGTTTACATACGACTACTCAATTTTCAGCGGCACTACGTTAAACGACAGAGGAAGTTTGCTAGTTATGCCTTCCAAGACTCCTCTGACAAGTCTGGAATTTCGCTCATCCTCTTGGAGTGTGCCCACCAACACCCAGGTGGTGTCTGTGGGCATTGTGTTAAGCACTACGCCAAAACAGCGGGCACGCCCGTCATCTTCTGGGAAATCGCGCCGGAGGTCTTCACGAATAGCCGGACGCCCGCACTAGACGACTCTCGCGGGGACGCCTGCCATTACACACTCAAAGGCGTTCCTGATAAAGAGGGCAAAGACATTATCAAAAAAGTAAAAATCGAAGATTGCATGATTTGCGCGGCTGACGGCTTGCGAAAAATGACCAACGCTGATGTTGCGCGGCTGCTTCAACTCTTTGATCTGTAGGGACGGCACAAGGTTCTTGCTCAAAACTGAAGCCGCTCAACTTATTCAGGTGGTAATAATGACGGTCAAATCTATCCTTAAGGGCGGTTGGTTGCTGGCAATCTTGCTGTTGGTTGCGCTTTCGTTTGGGCGGCCCCCGGCCAGCGCGCACGAACCCATCACCACCAAAGTCACCTTCAACAAAGAAATCGCCCGCATCTTTCAAAAAAGCTGCTGGGGCTGTCACACCGAAGGCAAAGTCAAAGGCGACATCCCGCTCAGCACCTACGAAGAAGCGCGCCCCTGGGCCAAAGCCATCAAAGAAGAAATCCTGGAAAAACGCATGCCGCCGTATCAGGCGGTCAAAGGCTACGGCAGCTTTGCGCACGATTACCTGCTGCCGCAACGCGAGATTGAACTGATCGTTTCGTGGGTCGAAGGCGGCGCGCCCAAAGGCGAAGCCAAACATTATCCCGCAGCGCAAAACGGCTGGGCTCTGGGCACACCCGATTTGCTCTTGCAGCCTGAAAAGGAAAGTCAGCTTTCCGGTGAAGGTGAAGAAATCGCGCGCTGCTTCGCGCTGCCCACCGGCTTGAAAGCGAACGCCTGGTTGCGCGCGCTGGATTTTCAACCCGGCAACGGCCCGCTTGTGCAACGCGCGACGTTCGCGCTACACACGGGCGCGGGCGCTGCGTGTGGCAAGACCGCTGCCGTGGCTAATCCCAACCTGCTGGGCCAATGGGCGCCGGGCCAGGCGCCGTGGCAATTGCCCACTGGCACGGGGCGTTTGTTACCGGCGGGCGCGCAAATTCAAATGACCATTCATTACCGCCTCAATGGCGAGGCCGCGCGTGATCGCAGCCAACTGGCGCTTTACTTCGCCAAACCGCAAGCCAAAGCAGCCGCGCCCAAAGCCGTGCGCAACGTGGCGCTCACCGCCGCGCCGGTGAAGCTGGCGGCCAAGGATGAGTTGCAATCGGTCAAAGCCACGCTCACCTTGACCGAGGTCACCGAGGTCATCGCCCTGCGCCCGTTGCTCTTCCCCTTTGGCCAAGCGGTGGAAGTGACAGCTCACCGCCCAGATGGCTCCAGCGAAGTGCTGATCTGGGCGCGCAACTATCGCTACAACTGGCAGCCCGATTATGTGTTCAGAAAGCCCGTCGTTTTGCCGCGCGGCACGCGTATCGAAGCGACGGCTTATCTGGATAATTCCGACAACAATCCGAACAACCCGAATGAGACGGCGAAAGAAGTCAGTTTGCATGAGCCGCTTTGCGAATTGCTTATCGCGTCATCCAAGGTGGCCGGCATAGCTAAGCCGAAACCAAAGTAACAAAGGAGTGTTTATGTTTCAGCCGTTCTTACTCACGGCAGTCCTGGCCGCGTCTTTCAGTCCGGGCTTTGCCGAAAAGCAAATGGACTTCTTCCCGGCTTGGCAGCAACAACCTGCCGCCGCCTTGCCGCCACAATCCAAAGAGCCTGAATTGCTGATGCAGGGCCGCGAGGCCTATCGCAAAGGCGAATTCGAGAACGCGTTGTTCAGTTTGCAACAAGCGGCTGAAATGGCGCCGACGCCGGAATATCGGACCAGGGCGCTCTATTATCTGGGCCGCAGTTATTACTCGTTGAAACGGTTTGAAGAGGCGCTTGCCAGCTATGGCAGATTGCTGGCTGAAAATCCCCGCTTTGCCCCGGCGCATTACGAGCAAGGGAAGGTCTATCTGGCGCAAGCGAATTTTGGCCAAGCGGCCGAGCAATACGCGCAACTCAAAACTACCAGCCGCACTTTGCAAGAAGATGCAAAACGGCGCGCTGAGGCTTCTGCGCCGCAACAGCGGGTTGAACCAAACACCGTGTTGCTGGTCACCACGGCCAAAGAGGCGCAGTCCTTGGCTGACGATTTGGCGGTCTATCTCGCCGATTTGTTTCCGCCCGAAGTAGCCGCCCGTTACCAAATACCTATCGTCCCCCTCGTTCCCGGCGCTAGCCCCAAATCACTCACAACGCCAACGGACTTACCGGCGATAGGCAAAGACGGCATTGGCAGACCAACGATCACCGCGCGCGAAAAGGCCCGCTACACCGAAGCGGCGCGCCTCAACCTCGTGCAAGGCAGTGTTGTCTTGAGCGTGGTGTTCAGCGCCGAAAGCGAGATCAAAGAAATTCGCGTCATACGCAGCTTGCCCGATGGCCTGACGCGCAAAGCGATTGAAGCCGCGCTGAAGATTCGCTTCAACCCCGCGACCAAAGACGGCGCGCCTGTCAGCGTGCGCGGCAATATCGAATTCACGTTCAACCTTTACTGATTCAACACTCCCTGGGAGCGCAAGCATCCTTGCTTGCTGTAATAGAAGCCGCGCAGCTTCCTTTTATCTGTTCTCGCCGAGTGCGAAAGCGTGGATAAGGAACGCTGCGAGGCTTTTAATTTTAACAGGCAGGGATGCCCGCGCTTTCAGGTGGACTCAGCGTTTTCGCTTGGTGCTGCGCCTAACGGGCGGGCTTGCCTGTTTGTCCGGCTGCGGTCGGGCCTCTTCGGTGCGATAGGCGTGCTGCGCCAGTAATAGATGCTCGTGCATGGTGGCACGGGCTTCGTCGGCTTTGTGATTGCGGATGGCGCGGTAGAGGCGTTGATGCATGCCCAGCGATTCGTTGAAATCGTGGGCGCGGCCAATGGTGGCGCGCCGCCGGTCGTACATCACCGCCGAAACCATTTCGACCAGCGCGGCGAGGATCGGATTGTCAGAGGCGGCGGCGATGGCGCGGTGAAACTTGATGTCGTGAATCAGATACTGCTGCGGATCATTCAAGCTCGCATACAAGTTCGCCAATTCTTCGGCCAGCACGGCCAGCGTCTCGCCCGAAGCGCGTTCGGCAGCCAGACCTGCGATTTGCACTTCCAGCACGCGGCGCGCCTCGAACATCTGATCGAAGGTAAACCCGTGCAGGGCGGCCATCAGGCTGAGCTGTTCGCTGTCCAGGCTGGGCGAGTCGGCGACGTAAGTGCCAGACCCATGCCGCGAATGCAGCACGCCCATCGTCACCAGCATGCGAATTCCGGCGCGCAACGAAGGGCGGCTGATGCCGAGTTGTTTGCAGAGTTCGCGTTCCGCCGGCAAACGGTCGCCGGGGTGCAATTCGCCGCGCGCGATCATGCCGTGGATGCGCGCAACGACATGTTCGGCGGTTGGGCCGTCGTGGTCGGTGGCAGGTGCAGTGGTGGTCGCAGTCTTTGCTCTGGGCATGGTTCGGTGTACGGAAAATGACCGCGCTGCGGGACGGTAACGCGCGCGTGAGCGAGCGGCGTGTCAGGGTTGCTCCCAGAACTGCGCCGCCAAAGCTCCGCTTGCTCACGCGCGCGGTACCGTCCCGGCAGTAAGCCAAGCCGCGCCGTGCGAATAGGGATAGCGCGGCTTCACCGTGATGCTTTAAGCGGGCGTGTTGGGCGGCCTGTATCTTCCATCTTTAATGACGACCGGGTCAATGAAATGCTCGTGCAAATGGCTGGCAGATTCGAGACCGGCGCCAACCGCGCGAACCGCTAAATTGAAAAACCCGCATTGACAGGCTATCCTCCCTGCTTACTGGCCATCGCTCATCTTTAGGCTGTACATAATCCATGTCATCGAACATTCGCAATTTCTCGATCATCGCGCACATTGACCACGGCAAGACCACGCTTTCAGACCGCTTGCTCGAACGCACCGGCGCGCTCGAATCGCGCGAGATGTCAGATCAGGTGCTCGACGCGATGGATCTGGAACGCGAGCGCGGCATCACCATCAAGATGCACGCCGTCCGGTTGAATTACACGGCCAAGGACGGGCAGGACTACATCCTGAATTTGATTGATACGCCGGGCCACGTGGATTTCAGCTACGAGGTATCGCGCAGTTTGTCGGCCTGCGAGGGCGCGCTGCTGCTCGTGGACGCCAGCCATGGCGTAGAGGCACAGACGCTGGCCAACGCTTATCTGGCTGTCAATCACAACCTAGAAATCATCCCCGTCCTCAACAAGATTGATTTGCCCAGCGCCGACCCTGAGCGCGTGCGCGAACAGATCGAACACGTGATCGGCATTCCCGCCGATCACGCCGTGCTCGCCTCGGCCAAGCAGGGCATCGGCATTGACGAAATTCTCGAACACATCGTGCGCGATGTTCCGCCGCCGAAAGGTAATGCCGACGCGCCGTTGATGGCCTTGATCTTCGATTCCTGGTTCGATTCGTATCGCGGCGTGATCGTGATGGTGCGCGTGATTGACGGCGAATTGCGCCGCAAGATGAAAATTCGCCTGATGATCAAAGGCACTGTGCACGAGGTCGAAGACCTGGGCGTGTTGACGCCGAAGCCGCGCCCGATTGACAAGCTCGGCGTGGGCGAAGTCGGTTTCATCGTCGCCAACATCAAGACCGTCTCTGACGTGAGCATCGGCGACACCGTGACCGAAGCCGCGCGCCCGACCACCGAACCTTTCCCCGGCTTTCAGGAAATCAAGCCGATGGTCTTCGCCGGGCTCTATCCGGTCGAGTCGCACCAGTACGAAGAGTTGCGGGATGCGCTGGAAAAGCTGCGGCTCAACGATTCGTCGTTCTTCTTCGAGCCGGAAGTCTCGGCGGCGTTGGGCTTCGGTTTTCGCTGCGGCTTTCTGGGCTTGCTGCACATGGAAATTGTGCAGGAGCGGCTGGAACGCGAATTCAATGTTGATTTGATCACCACCGCGCCGAGCGTGCGTTACCGCATCACGACCGTCAAAGGCGAAGTGCTGGAGGTGGACAACCCGTCAAAGATGCCCAACTCCGGCGACATCGTTAAATTTGAAGAGCCGATCATCGAAGCGATGATCATGACCAACGACGAGTTCCTGGGGAACATCCTCGCGCTGCTGGAAGAGAAACGCGGCATTCAAAAAGGCTTCGATTACATCACGCCGACGCGCGTGAAGCTGACTTATGAGTTGCCGTTGAATGAGATCGTGCTCGATTTCTTTGACCGGTTGAAGTCGGTTTCGCGCGGTTATGCCTCGCTCGATTACCACTTCTCCGGCTTCCGGGAGTCCGACCTGGTCAAGCTGGACGTGCTGGTGGCGGGCGAATTGGTGGACGCGCTCTCGCTGATCGTGCACAAAGACACGGCCCAGATGCGTGGCCGCGTGCTGGTCGAAAAGATGCGCAAGCTGATCCCGCGCCAGATGTTCGAGGTGGCCATCCAGGCCGCCATCGGTTCGCGCGTGATTGCCCGCGAAACGATCAAGGCCGTCGGCAAAAACGTGCTGGCCAAATGTTACGGCGGCGACATCTCGCGCAAACGCAAGCTGCTGGAAAAGCAAAAAGAAGGCAAGAAACGCATGAAGCGCGTCGGCAAGGTTGATATTCCGCAAGAGGCGTTTTTGGCGGTGCTGAAAGTGAACGATTGAAGCCTTGCAGTTATGTTATCGAACGGCTGCGTTTATTGGCTACGGTCGGTTGCGCCGCGCGCGCCGGTTGCTTGGCGGCGGCAGTGGTTAGCTTGCGGCTTGGTTGATTTAACTCCGCCATCCATTTCCTGGTGCCGAAAAGACCCTTGAACAGCCCGTCCACCGTGAATTGCGCATCGAGCTTGTGCCAATGCAGATCGAAGCCGCGCGGCATCAGACTGAAATCGGCCAGGTCTTCATCACGCGCGCCGCGCAAGCCTTGCAACAAATCCACCGGTACGAGCAGCGTGCAGCCGTTAAGCAGATCAATTAATACACGCCGGGTATGAGCGTCATAGCGCGCGGACTTGGCGCGTGGCTCAGTCCGCAAGCGTTCTTGCCCGCGTTTTTTGGCTTCGGCAAATTGCCGCTCGAATTCTTCTTCGCTGATCCCAAGTTTAATTTTAGCCATGATATTGCCTCCAGCTTTCGCGCAAATAAGCGAGATTCTTTTCGACGATGCTATACGCTTTTCGCACTTCGTTTTTCTTCATGCCGTTGATTCCGCGAATGGCGGGAGCTGCCGTCGCTTCGCCCAAGTTGATTACGACTTCCACGCCGGCCTTCCAAATATGAACATGCGCCGGTTCGTGGTCATCGGTGTAAATCTCAATGGCAAACCCCTCTTGTCGCAAGACTGCTGGCATATGCTGAAGTTACCTCTGCCACCGCCAACCTGGCAAGCATTTTTTCCGTCCGGCTGGTCAGACTCGCCAAACGCGGCGTAGAATGTCGGCCCTATGGATTCAATCCGCGTCATTCCGATCTTCCCGCTGCCGCTGGTGCAATTCCCCGGCGCGCTGACGCCGTTGCACATCTTTGAACCGCGCTACCGCAAATTGCTCAAGGACGCGCTGGAGGCCGATCGCAAGTTCGGCATCGTGTGCCAGGAAGAAGTGGAGAGCGAACTGCTCAAGCCCGCGTTGGGCAGCAGCGGTTGCACCGTCGAGGTCGCCGTCGTGCAGGAACTGCCCGATGGCCGCTCGAACATTCTGTGCGTCGGCGCCCAGCGCTATCGCGTGCTGAACTACCTCGAAGGCGAGCCCTATTTACAGGCTTCGGTTGAATTCTTTGACGACGAGACGATGTTCGATGATCTGGCCTGGGAAGTGGGCCAGGTCAAAGCGCTGTTTGAGCGCACGCTCATCGCCGGACGCAAGATGAAAGAAGAACGCGAAGGCCCCGAACCGGAACTGCCCGACCTGCCGGAGGAAGCCCAAGCCCTCTCGTTCATCGTATCGGCCTATTTGGATATTGATTTGGGCGAGAAACAGGAACTGCTCGAAATGACCGACACCGGCGAACGCTTGCGCAAGGTGCAGGGCATTTTGGCGAAGCTGGTCGAAGATTACGAACGCCGCGCCATCGTCAAAAGCCTTTCGCGCCGCAATGGCCATGGCGGCAAGGCGCCGGAAATTTAAGCAGGGCACCCGCAAAAGAGCATGGAGTTCAGGCTTCAGCCTGTGTGCGTATTCTCGAACACAGG
>JANOWX010000583.1:0-5072 GCA_031418175.1 Acidobacteriota bacterium
ACGCAATCACCCACAGCAAGCGCGCGTCTATGCCGTGACGAGTGGCGGCCTCTCTCATCAACGGTTCGTAGGCGCGCGACCGTTCCAGCACACGCTTCGCCGTTGCGTCGTCCTGCGCCAAAACAGGAATGGCTGCCGCCAGGCACAAACTGAAACACAGACATAGATGGAATGCTCTCCGCTTCATTCCCTGGCTCTCAGCAAATGACATGCCCTGATCTGGCACACCATTCGCAGAAGGCCAGTCTCGTCAAAAGTGCAATCCCCCGCGATTTCCCTGGTAACGATCTATCGCGCTCGCTTCATGCGAGCGCGCCTCGGAGAGGTGTCTATGAAAACGCAGATGACTATGCCGATTGGCTTCCTGCCACCCACACGCAGCGCGCGCGTTGGCGCGCGCTTGCTCAAGAGCGCGCAACTCGTCGCCGCCTTGGAACCAGTTCTCAATCTGGTCTTACTCACCGCACTTTGGTGCCTGGCCTGCGCCGCCGATGCCGCCGCGCAAACCACCGGTGGACAAATCTTCGGCAGCGATCAGCAAGTCGGCAACGCCATCCGCGAAGCCATCAAATGGGGACGCAATCTGCTCTTCATTATGGGCATCGTGTTTACAGGCTGGGCCGTACTGAATTACGGCACTGAGAAACCATCCGGCAAACAGATCATCGCGGCGATTGGCTGCTTTGCTTTTGGCGGCATCGTCGCACTGGTTTACTCGATCTCGCAGGGCAACGCGGTGAACTTCGATACGGGGTTTGGGAATTGAGGTGTCACGATGCAAGCACGTCCGGTGCGTTCACAAATTTATCTGCCCGTCCTGCGTTTCGGCATCACCGATGAAGACTGGGGCGTAGTGATTCTCGCCAGCATTCTCGGTTACGCCGTGCCGTTTCTGTTGGGCTGGAAGATCAACAACGTGCCGCTCGAACTGGTCGGTTGGCTCGTCGTAATGGGCTTGTCTATCGGCGTCTTGAATCTGATGCGGCGCAAGAATCGTTCGGCGTGGTTGCGGCATGTGCTGCAAGCGAAGTTGCAAGGAAGTGTTCAGCGGCGGCGGTTTCATCAAGAGCCCGCCGCCGCCTGGATAAAAGAGAAAGCGGAGGCGTGATGGATGCGAACGCGATTGCGTTGACTTCGAGTTGTGCGGCGGCGGCTGGCTTGAGCGCAGGCCTGGCTACCGCTATTTGCCGCTGTGGTTGGATGCGCGGCAAGCGTGGCGCGGATTGCAGCGTGAAGCAAGCGAGACGGCGGAAGCCGCGTTGCCTGACGATGAACGCGCGCTGGCGGCGTTAGCAAAACCTGCGGGACGCGCGCGAAATAGTTCGATCATTGGTTTGTACGGTGACGCCTTGCGCCACAGCGACGGTTCGTTCACGCGCGCTTATCACGCCGAACTCGCGCCGACGGTGTTGAGCGATGATTTGATCGTCGAGAATCGCTGCAACGCACTGGCGCGGATGCTGGCGGCGCGCAAGCCCCTCAGCACAGTTATTCAATTTCGTTTGTCTGTTGGTATTGACCCCGGCAATGCCCTCTTTCTGCACGAAGCCGCGCGCGACGTGGCAGGCACGCATCAAGCCGCCACGCTCTTGCACAACGGCGGCTTGCAGCAATACGCCTTACTCGCCAGTCTCGGCCACTTTCGCCGCACCGTGTTGACCTGTTGGGTGCGCGTCCCCAATCCACAACGCCGCATAGAAGACCAGTTTCTACCGACCTTGCGACGCGCTTGCCAACAACACGGCTTGCGCCATTTGCCGCTCGCGTTAGCAGAGAGTTGGCGCGCCGCTTCCGCCGAACAAATCGTGCGGCGAGTGATGAATGAAGAAGCGGCGGCCTACGCCGAAGCGGAAAAAACCTTTCGCCTCATCGAGCGCGAGTGCCCGCTGGCCTTGACGCCTTTCACGCGCGATGAACTGTGGGCGGCGGTCTATCTCGGCCATCGGCAAAACGCTACGTCGGTGCCAGTGTTGCCTGACGATGGCCTGGACGTGCGCGAATACTTGTGTGGCGAAACCATCGAGGCGAATGGGCATTACGTCTTGCACGGCGTATGTCCGGCGGCGTTGATTTCCCTTTTCACACCGCCGCAACCGGCGATGCAAGCCGATGCCTTGCGGCTCTTGTCCGTCAGCAGCGCGCTCAACTTCCGCCACACCGTTCTCAGTGAATTCGTTTATCCCGACCAACGCCACGGCCTCAAGCGGCTCGACCGGCGCATTGGCCAGGTCGGACGTTCAGGGCGCAGTTTGTCAGGCAAACAAAAGATCGCGCCTGAAGCGCAAGTCGCGCTCGACGATCTCGTACACCTGCGGCAAGACCTTGCGGGCGGACGCGCAGCGCTCGCGCAGGTGCGCTTCTCCGTCGTCGTTTACGGCGAACCCGCGCGCACACGGGCGGATTTGGCCGCTTCGCTCAAACAACTCGACCGCAATTGCGAACAAGTCATTTCTGAATTGCGCAAGCTTGGCGGCGCGGATGCCGACCGCGAAGAACCCGCCGCCTTGCGCGTACTCTATCAAAAGGCGCTGGTAGGCGAAGCCGACGCGCGCAAGACCGGACGCGAGATTACCGAGACAGCGCACTCGCTCGCGTCGCTCATTCCCACTGAAAGCGAATGGCTGGGTGCGCCGCGCCCGCACACATTGTTTTCTTTGCCGACGGGCAAGCTCATCGGCCTTGATCTCTTTGACCGGCAACTCGTGCCTTCGCCGCTGGTCTTGGCATTGGCTGCGCCGCGCGGCGGCAAGAGCGTCTTGTTGGGCCGCGTCATCAACGACGTACTGGCAACCAAATCCCACGCTCGCATTCGCGCCGTGGATTTCGGTGAGTCCTTCGCGCCGCTCGTAGATGTGTTGAGCGGTCGCCATCTGCGTTTTGAAGTAGGCACGGACAAGACGCTCAACGTGTGGGATTACGACGGGCTGGAACGCGGCGAATTGCCCGATGAAGTGCAAGTCGGTTTCGTCGTCGGCGACTTGCTGCAACTGGCGCGCGTACCCGCGCACGACACGCTGGCCGAAGACATCCTCACGACGCTGGTGACTGAGGTTTACCGCAATGAAGTTCCGCGCAATCGCCCGCTGCTGCCCAAACATGAACCGCTGCTCTCGCATCTCGTAGACGCGCTCACCACTTGGCCTTTCAAAAGCGCAGCCGCCAATCGCGCGGAAGAACTCAAGCTCGCACTGGGGCAGTATTGCGGTCACAGCTTTCTCGATGCGCCCACCCATCCAGAATTCACCGGCGTATCGCCGCTCGATGTTTATGAACTCGACAGCTTGGAAACGTTTCCCGAACGGGTGCGCGAATCGCTCGCTTATCGCGCCGCTGCGCGCGTCTTGCGCGCCATCGGCAAGCGCAACGACGACGGGACGCGCGCGCCTACACTGCTTGTCTTTGATGAAGTCTGGAAGATCAAAGAAAAGTACCCGCGCATTCTCGAAGTCATCAAACGCGGCGCGCGCACCGGCGGCAAAGAGAATGTCGTCACCATTCTGGCGACGCAGGCTTATGAAGATTTGTCATCGTTGCCTGACATCGCCAAGACCGCCGGCGTCAAACTGATCGGCAAGCAGATCGGCGATTACGGCCAACTCGTCGCCGATTCGGGCTTATCGTTGCAAAGCGCCGCCGCGATTTCCGTCATTCACAACGTACCGGGTTCTTACGCGCAATTCCTGCTCGTGTTGGGTTCAGGTGACGACAAGATCATGCAGATGGTGCAATGCGATTTGTCGCCGACTGAGTTGTGGACGTTCACGACCAATCCAGATGAACGCAACGCGCGGGCGCGCGTACAAACACGCTGCCCACATTGGTCGCTGGCGGAAGCCATCGCGTGGCTCGCCGCGCATTATCCGCAAGGGCTGACTGGCGCGGGGCTGGTCGCCATTGATGAAACCTTGCTTGCTTGAAGCAGGGAGAAGGAGGAAACAATGAAAAGTCTGTTACGAGAAATGATGTTGGGCGTCGTACTCGCCACCATCTTGTTGCCCGCGCCGGCGCAAGCACAATGGACGGTCTTTGACCCAACGGCTTACGCGCTGCAAATCAAAAAGCAGGTCGAGGACATCAACCGCTGGCTGGAAACGGTCAATCAGTACACACGAATGTACGAGAACGCCGTCGGCCAGTTGACCAATCTGAAAGGCATCCTCAAAACCGCTGATGAACTCTTTGCGCAAGACAAACGCATGCGGACGCTCATCAGCGGTTGGGGACAAGTGATTCGCCTTTCTTTCCGCATCAAGAATCAACTCACCAATCTCATCACCGGCAATCTCAAAGCCATTCACAACATGGCCGAACGCTTGCGCAACGGCATCTTTGACCCGGCGCAAGATCGCGCCGACTTTGAAGAGTACCTGCGCAACGGCATTGGCCGCACCGCGCAAGACACCGAGTCAGAGTTGGAACGCTTGAAGAAGATGGACAATCAATTCGAGCGGCTGGAATACGACGCGCAAATTGCAGCGGACAAGGCGACGCAATTGCAAGTCCATGTCGCGGGCAAGAAAGATGAGATCGAGCGACAGAAAGCCTGCGAGGAATGCACGGAGAAAGACCGCGATCTGGAACATCTTTCGTTTGAACTCACCAAGCTGGAAGAAAAACTCACCACGTCACAGGCCGAAGCCGCACGGCTCTTTGACCTCAAAGCCAAGCGCGCCGAAGAAATCTATCGCGTCGAGATGCAACGCATTCACTTCGGCCAATCCATCCGTAGCATGAACAGAGCCTGGGGCGGCATTACCAAAGCGACGCAGGACTTGCGCGAGAAGCTGGCGGCAACCGATGAATAGCGAGCGAAGGCAGAGAGATGAACCACGGGGGACACGGGGAAAGACAAAGGCTTGTCATCGCCCTTTCTGTCCCCATGTGCCATTCTTCCCCCGTGGTTTATTCCTGTTGCTCTGTCTTTTCAGTTCAACGGCAAGCGCACAAACGACTGCCGCGCCGGACATAGATGCTCTCACCCAACTCGTACTCGTCGCGGGCAATTTGATTCCACGCGTACAGCAAGCCGTCGAGAGTCCGTTGCTTCAGGGTTTGGAGAATCTCGCGTTTTG
>JANOWX010000584.1:0-8648 GCA_031418175.1 Acidobacteriota bacterium
AAGCGCCGGGCAAAAGATGTACGCGCCCATTGCCGAGGCCGTGCGCGTCGTCGTGGCGCAAGCCTCGACCAATCGCATTTTTGAATACGAAAAGACGCTGTTCGATTTCGATTCCAAACACATCTCGCGGCCCGGCAACAAGCTGGCGTCGGAATATCTGTTCAGCCAGTACAAGTCCTTCGGCTACGAACCCGAATACCAATGGTTCGAGCCGCGCAACGCGCTCGGCGGCAAGACGGCCAACGTCATCGCCAAGCTGACCGGTACCGAAAATCCCGAACTGATTTATGTCGTCGGCAGCCACTACGATTCGGTGCCCGCAGGCCCCGGCGCGGACGATGACACCTCTGGCACGGCGGCCTTGCTCGAAGCCGCCCGCGTGCTCGCCAAACATCCGCAACCCGCCACGATCATTTTTGCTTCGTTCACTGGCGAAGAAGCGGGCCTGCTGGGCAGCCGTGAATTCGTGCGTTTGGCCCAAGCCAACAAGCTGCAAATCGTCGGCGCGCTCAACAACGACATGATCGGTTGGGCCAACGACAACCGCCTCGACAACACGATTCGTTATTCCAACGACGGCATCCGCGACATTCAGCACGCGGCGGCCATGCAGTTCACGCGGCTGATCACCTACGACGCGCGCTGGCATCGTGGCACTGACGCGACGGCGTTTTTTGAAGCTTACGGCGACATCCTCGGCGGCATCGGCTCTTACCCGGTGTTGGGCAATCCGCACTACCATCAGCCGCACGATTGGCTCGAAGGCATCAACCACCAACTCATCACCGAAACCAACAAGACGACTGTGGCGACGCTGATGCTGCTGGCATCGAGTCCGGCGCGGCTCAAAGATTTGAAGGTCGTCAGCTACAACGGCAAGACGGCGGAACTGACCTGGGCTGCCGCGCCGGAAAAAAGCGTGAAGTCGTATGTGGTCATCGTCGGCAATGGCGCGCGCGTGAAAGTCATTGCGCCGCGCGTGTCGCTGCCCAACGTCGCGCCGGGCACAGTGGTAAGCGTTAAGGCGGTGAATGCGCGCGGATTGGAAAGTTGGGATTGGGCGCGGGTGACGATTGCTGCGCCTGCCAGCGCGAATGGGAAGTGATACGTTAGTTGAATAATTCTTCTGAGCGCCCGAAGATCGTGAATCACTCGACCACTTCCTAAATTATTTGAAAGGGGCATTAAATGAACTGTCCATATTGTGAAGTGAAATTTAGTATTGATGGTGTCAATGCCGATCATTCTTTTCCGCACTTCGGTTCGTTTCGTCCTTGGGGTGGAGCGTCCCAGCCTGATCCTAATGACAAAGATTTCTCAATTACTTCCCACAAGTGCCCTGAGTGTCGCGGCCAGATTATGTGGCTCAATGAATTAGCTGTTTGTGGAGACAACCCTAAAACTGACAAAGAAGTCATTGCCACTACTCTCCTTTATCCAAGAACAGTAAAAAAGGCTCTTCCAGCCAGCGTTCCTAGTGCAATCGCAGAGGATTTCCGTGAAGCGCTAGGAACACTTGAGGTATCTCCAAAAGCCAGTGCCGCATTGAGTCGTCGTTGTCTTCAGAACGTCATCCGTGAACAAGAAAGTATCGTCCGCCCTAATTTGTCTCAGGAAGTTCGTGACTTGCTTGCATTAAAGAAGCTTCCTCTTCATCTGGCTGAAGATCTGGATGCAATTCGTGTTATCGGAAATTTTGCCGCTCATCCAATTAAAGATCAGCACACAGGAGATATTGTTGAAGTTGAACCCGGTGAAGCCGAATGGACATTGCAAGTTCTAGGAGACTTGATCCGTTTCTATTACGAAGATGAGCTAGAAAGGCAGGCTCGACGCGATGCCCTAAACGCGAAGCTACGCTCGGCTGGTCGAAATCCGATGCAAATTCCGTAAATTAACCACGCAGCCCAAAAGATAACTCAATGAGCAATAAGACAGCCGCATCTAATGCCGTACTCCGCACCGCCGAACAATCCATCGAAGCACACTCCGCCGTCTTCAAAAAAGAACTCGGCCTGACCGACCTCGTGCTCACGCAAATCCTGTTTATCGTCGGGCTGAGTTGGGTTGGCGCGGCGGCGAAGCTAGGCGAGTCGCACATCGTGTTCTGGGTGCTGGCGATCATCCTCTTCTACATCCCGTCGGCGGTCGTCGTGATTTACCTGAACCGGCTGATGCCGCTGGAAGGCGGGTTGTATCAGTGGGCCAAACTGGGCTTCAACGAATTCATCGGCTTTCTGGTCGCGTGGAATCTGTGGCTGTACGTAATCGTGCTCACGTCGGAAATCGGGCTGCAGGTGGCGACTTATCTTTCCTACGCGCTGGGGCCGCGCGCGGCGTGGCTGGCCGGCAGCAAATGGTTCATCGTGACCGCGAGTTGCGTCGTGATCGGCGCGCTGGTGCTGGTCTCTACGCTGGGGTTGGGTATCGGCAAGTGGGTGCACAACGTGGGCGCGGTGATGATGCTGGTGATTTTTGCGGCGCTGATCCTGTTGCCGATTTTGAATGTGTGGCGCGGCACGCTCACGACGTATCGCCCGTTCGCGCTGGCGATGCCCGCGTTCACGCTGTTCAGTTTGAACATTCTGGGCAAGCTGGGCTTTGGCGCGTTGGGCGGGTTTGAATACGTCGCCATCCTGGCGGGCGAATGCAAAGACCCGGTGCGCACGATTGGCCGTTCGGTGCTGATTGCCGCGCCGATCATCGCGGTGATGTTCATCATGGGCACGAGTTCGGTGCTGGCGTTTTTAACGCCTGACCAGATTGACCTGATCGGCCCGATTCCACAGGTCTTGAGCATCGGCGCGCGTCCCTTCGGCCTCGCCGCGCAGATCGTGCCGGTGGCGATCCTGATGGTGATGTGCATGCGGCTGGCGCAGGCGAGCGTCAATTTCACGGCCAACTCGCGCCTGCCGATGGTGGCGGGCTGGGATCACCTGCTGCCCGAATGGTTCACGCGGCTGCATCCGGTGCGCAAGACGCCGGTCAATTCGATCTTGTTTGTCGGCGCGCTGATGCTGGGCATGGGCTTGGCGGGTATCGTTGGCGTCGGCGAACAGGAAGCCTATCAACTATTACAGAGCGGCGCGGTGATCTTTTACGGCTCGACGTATCTGGTGATGTTCGCGATTCCGATCATCGGCTTGCGCGGCGTCGAACCGCGTCCGCCGTTGTGGTTGCGCGTGGCGGCGGTGTCTGGGTTTTTGATGACGCTGTTGAATCTGACGCTCTCGATCTTTCCGATTGTCGCGGTGCAGAGTCAGACTTCGTTCTCGCTCAAGGTCGGCTCGGTCGCCATCGTGGCAAATCTGGCGGGCGCGGCGTTTTTTCTGGTGGCCGAAAAGAAACGGCGCGCGCCCCTCCCTACACGCAATTGAAACCTGAGCTAAGTGAATTGCCAAAAGTCTTTTGAAAAAAGATTCGGCAAGGGAATCCAGGCAAAAGAATGGGGCGTTGCCCAGCACTGCTATTCCCTTGCCATCATTCCTTTGCCAACTGTCTTTCTTCAAATTACTTTTGCCCATTCACTTAGGCTGCGCGCCCGATCAGCTTTTGCGCCCGCCGCCACGCGCGATAGGCCGTGGCTTTGAGCGCATCTTTGCCAGGCGCGACGCCGGCCGCTGTCGGCGTCAGCCCCAATTTGCGCAACCCGGCATTGACGCGGAACACCAGTTCGCGCTGTTCCGAAGCGGGCGTGCGGAACGTGATGCTGAACGAGATGGAAACCGCCGGGCCGTTTTTGACCCAGTGCGGCGCGGTGATGGGGAAGTGCAAGCCGTCGCCGGGCGTGAGTTGAAAGACTTGGGCTTTGGCCTGGTATTCGTCTTTGAAGGCCAGATTGCGATGGCTGCCGGTGTAAAACTTTTCCAGTTCAAGCTCGGAAAGAAGCGAGCGGTCGGCGCGGTCGAACTGGCTGATTTGTTTTTGCCCGCGAATTTGTAACAGGAAGTTATATTCGTTATCCATGTGATAAGGCGTGACCGAATTCGGCGAGGTGATGAAAACGTAACCTTCGCGGCGGCACATGCCCGGCACGCTGGGCTCTGTGTAAGCCCGGATTTCATCCAGACAGGCGTTTAGCAAATCGGCATACGCCGGGTCTTGCTCGACACTTTTCAGCACCAGCCAGGAGTTGCATTCTTCGATGCGGCGAATCGTTTCTTCAATACCCAAGCCGTTGCGCGGCGTGGTCGCCGGGTCCTGGCTCACCGCGATATGGCCGGCGTTGTATTCGACGCGTTCAGCCGGCAGCCGTTGCGCCAGTTCAATCAGGCGCGGCAGCGTGAAAAGTTCGTGCCCCGCCAGGTTGTGCCGGATCGTAAACGGCTGGTGAGGGAAATGCGCGCGGAACGTGGCCGGTTCGAGGTTTAAGTACGGGCCGGATTTTGGCGCTGTTTGTGTTGCTGGATAATCCGTTTGAAGCTGTGTGGCGACCATCGTTACTACCTCCGTTGACAGTCCTCGCCTAACTTGGGACTAACTTTGAGCGGGAGCTTTGTCGAAGAATTTGCGTTTGACCCAGCGCAAGAGCGGTGCGACTGAGACCAGGAAATTACCGCCCGCTTTGCCCGTCGCCACCAGCATGGTTGTGAGGGTGCGGCGCGACAGCCACAGACGGTTGATCATGAAATGTTTGGCCGTCGCGCACGAATCCATCCATTCCAGTTGGGCTAAATTGGTTGACTCATGCACGCGGCGAATGTTTTCCAACTCCAATTGCGTGCCCGGCGAATAACTGGCAAAGGCTTCATCGAAGGCGATCTTGAAGGCGAACGAGCCTGCGCCCGACAGCAAGTTGCATTTCATGGCGATGGGTTTGCCGGCGAGCTGCAGCGCCAGAAACATCAGTTGGCCGCGTGCCGCCGCCGCGCGCGCGCTTTGCAAAAAGAATTCTTTGTGCGCAGGTGTCGCGGCGATGGCCGAACCTTCCGCGCCTTTCCAGCCTTGGGCTTCCAATTGCAGAAACTGTTCGAGCCAGACTTCGGTCTCAACTGGCGCGTCAGCCGGTAATTCGACAAATTCGAGTTTGCCCTGTTCGCGCAGCAGCTTTTCCTGGCGGCGTATTTCTTTGCGGCGTTTGCCAGAGAGCGCGGCATTGATATACGCCTCGCTGGCCGTGGAACCCGTGCCCGCGCGTTCCAGCAAGGCTCGATTCAGCCGCTCTTCGACGGTCAGCAGGTTGGGCGATTGGTTGAAATAATCCGTCAGCAGTTGCTGGAAAAGGCCGTCGCCCGCGACGTTTTCCAGCTTCAGCAACGCGCCTGTCTCGGGCGCGCGTCCCAGCCAATCGAAAAACGCCGTCAGGCAATCGCCCGCGTATTCGGGCCGCAAGAGCGGCGTGCATAATACGCAGTATTTGTATTTCCAGAGGCTGGTGTAACTGACCGGCAGCCACCGGTAGCGAGCGTGCCTTTGCAACGGGAAGAAGCCGCCGAGCACCGGCTTGCTGCCTTCGTTCGAGGGGCCCGTCGCGTAAATCAGCACGAAACTCAGCCGCGCATTACCGCCAAAGGCCGCCAGCGCGGGCAGCAACATCCACGGTTCATAAAAAACATTCGGTTCGATGGTGTGGGCCGCCAACTCTTCCCAGGCAGGTATGTGCGCCGCTAGTTCGGTGGCGCTATGCACGATGGTCAGCGACATCCGCTGGCCTTCGGGCGCGTATTGGCATTTGCGCGGCGGGCGCGTGGCGGGCGCTGGCGAAGCTGGCGCGGCTGCCTTTAAGTTTCGGGCAGGGCCGCTGCGCGATTCAGCGATGAATTGGGTACTGCTTGCGTACATGGGTTTCTAACGCGATCAACTTGTAGTTTTGCTTTGCGGCAGGTGTTCACGCAGGGCGCGGCGCACGCGCGACAACACTTTTCGGGTTTGCATGCCGGTGGTATAGAGCAGCGTGCCAAAGCTCGGACGGAACAGTTCCAGTTCAAACGCCGCGCGCGTCGTCTTCGTCCAGGTGTCTTTGTAAGCAGCGCCGCCGCCCATGAAATCGAATTCGCGGAGGCGCGGGTCAGCGACGCAATCCCGAATGCAATGCGCGAGCATCACACTGCCCAGGCTGTGCCGGGCGTATTCCATATCGAAACCGCCTTGGAAGTAATGCGCGACACCGTTATGCAAAAAGGCCACCAACGTCGCCACGCATTGGCCGTCCAGTTTATAGGTCCAAAACGCCAGCCGGTTTTCCGCCAAGGCCTGCCGCATGGCCGCGCGCAAGAAGCCTTCAAACTTCGGATAGGCGAATGAGCCGCTGGCGCCTTTGGCTTGCCAGCGCAGTTGATGCAGCCGGACGAATTCATCCAGCGCGGGTTCCAATTCGCTTTCCGTTGCGACACGGCGGAACTCGGCGGCATATTGCTTCTGCAAATTGCGCGTGCACCGTTCGATGTTGCTGCCGGCTTTGCGCGTCCAGTTTTGCTGTGTGGTTTCCCAATCGGCGCTGACGTCCAGGTGATGCGGGTGATCGCAAACGCCGGTGCGCGCGGCCTGACCGAATGCCTGTTGCAAGTGCGGAAACGTTTTCGACTCTCCGGGGATATTCCAGAGCCACAACCGATCCCAATCGTGGCGCGCTAACAGAAAGGCCGCGCAGGTTTCGGCAAACACGCGTTCGTAACCGCGCCGCGCCAGCAGGTCTAGATGTTCGCTGGTTTTGAGGCCCGCGCCCGTGCCCAAAAAATTCAGATCACGCAAATGCGGTATGCCAGCGAAACGGCGCTGTTGCCAGTAAAGCGGCGCCAGTCCGAGCAGGCGATTTTCGCTGTCGCGGCAAGTCAGCAAGTACAGTTGGCTTTGCGGCGGCGCATACGTTCGCCACCACAGCCGCACCCACGACCAAGTCAGAAAGAAACTGCTGTGTGCGCACTGCTCAATCAACTCTTCCCATTCTTCACGCAAAGCGTCCAACGCCACGTCGTCATGGTGCACTTGCACCTGCAGCGCCGAAGCCGAGACGAGCTTCAAGGGCGCGGGAATGAGGTGTTCAGCCAATGCCAGACTGCTTTGCATCAGTACCTCTTGCAATCAAACCCGACACTATTGGGTTTTGCGGGCGATAAGGGATGGAGCAGTTTCAACACAAAGGAACAAAGGGGCCAAGGAACAAAGACGATTGGGGAGAAGAACGCGCATCCCCGCCGCCAAAGCTTTGTTCCTTGGCCCCTTTGTGTTGAAACTGCTTCCCCATAGAAATTTTCGTAGTGCCTAAAGCCTTATGCCGCCGAAGATGCACGCAAAGTTGCGGCCGCTATGACAGGCCGCTGTTGCGCTTCCAATTCCATGATCTGGCGCAAGCGGTAATTGCGAAATTGGCCCGGCTTGCCGCTGTGGCCATCCGTTGCCGCCAGCACCATATTCAAAGCCTCGCGCGCCGAAGCGAAATGAATTTTGAATTGTCCAGTACGTTCGCTCAGTTCCAGCATCTCCGTCCAGAAGCGCCGCGCCGTGGCGCCGACGGTGGCGTCTTCGTCGCCCGGGAAAAAGCCGTGGCAATAGAGTTTGACGAAAACCCATTCGGGCCGCCCCTGCACGGCGATGTTGGCGTTGCGCCACAAATCGAAGCGCGCGCGATTGAACGTGCAATTGGCGGTCAGTACGCCGTCTTCGACGCGCGGCACGGGGATGCCGTTCTTGCGCCGCTTCCAATCGAAGACGAGCGGCCCGGCCAGTAGAATCGGGAAAGACGGTGGCCGCCCGGTTTGCGTGCGTGGCCCTGAACGATGCGGCACGGGCTGGTCGAGCGGATGGCCGCATTCGTAAATCTCGTTGATCTGCGCTACCTGCGAACTCCAGGGGAAGGACGGCAGCGTCAAATCTGAAACGCAGCCGGTGTCGCGCAAAATCTGCATCTCATCGTCTACGCCGCAGGCAAAGCCGTCGCGCGAATTGGCCAGCGCAAAGTTGCCATGCACAAAGCTGTATTTGGGTTGCGGGTCGTTAGCGAATTTGCCTAAACAGCGATGACGTTCGGCCAGCACATCGCGGAACTCGGTAAGCCCGGCGCGGAAGTTGGCGGAGTTGTCGGGGGCATTGACGCCGTGATGCCAATGGATTTCGACTTCGCCATAGCCGCCCGCTTGCAATTCGGCCAGTTGATCCAGGATGGCGCGGTGGTACTGTTCGCCGGGGTAATAGTTCGTATGCTGAAAGGCCGCGCCATCGGCATCGCGCACGGCGTCGCCGGTCTTTTTCGCTTCGCGGCGCCAGCTTTCGACCTTCTTGATTTGATTGGGCAGCGTGTCCAATTCGCCGCGCCGCGGGCACCAGCCGGGTTCATAGTGGTTGGAGACGATGAAAATCAGATGACGCGTGCCAGCGCCGTCGGTCAAACGTCGCAGCCGTTCGCCCAGCCGCCAGAACGGGTAACGCACCAGCCAGGGCAGCGACCATTTGATTTTGTTTGACCAGGTTTGCTCGAAATTTGTGTTCATTGGAAAACAGTTTCATCACAAAGAGACAAAGGGACAAGGGGACAAAGTGTTGCCTGAGCTGAAGCCTGTACCGCCTTTGTCCCTTTGTCCCTTTGGTGCGCCAGTAACTCGGTTCGATCTGGTCGGGTGAAACGTCCCGACCCTGGAAATTGCCCGTTAGACAGGTAGCCAAACGAGCGTGCGTCGTAGCAGCAATGCTACCCACGGAGCCTCGGGCGGCGA
>JANOWX010000585.1:0-9942 GCA_031418175.1 Acidobacteriota bacterium
ACCCCCGCCGCGTTGGTTGGTTATCCGTAAAACGACGCGGCCAACGAACAGCGGAACCGTGATGCACTGCTTGCTTCATCAATTCGTTCCGTCGTTCGTTGGCCTGCTTCATTCGTCTCAGCTTGGTTGGGCGATGTTTGCGTTAGGGACGCGGGCGTCTCGGCGTGGGCGTCGGCGTAGCCCCGCGCGGTCGCACGTTGCGATTCGTGTTTGTTGTGGTTGTGATGGCCTGTCCTTTGATGCGATTAAAGTCGTTGCTGTTTTGCGCGCCTTTTTGATCGCTGCCGCGCATGTGGCCGGCGATTTCGCGCCGTGTGTTTTCCAGGCGCTCGGCGGCCGGTGGATGGCTGGCCAGAATGCTGCCGAACGAACCGGCATTGCCCTTGCTGGCTTCGGCCAGAACCCCGAACATCTCGGTCATGCCGCTCGTGTTGTAGCCGCTGCGTTCGATGTTGTAGAGGCCCAAGTAATCGGCCTCACGTTCGGCTTCGCGGCTGAATTTCATCAGGAAGCCGCCCGCCACCAGACTGCCCAACGCTTGGCCGACTTCGGCGCCCTGCTGGCCGCCGAGGATTGCACCCAGGATTAATGCGCCAATGACGGTGCCCTGTGTTTTCAAGCTGCCCGCCTTTTTGACATTTTCCAACCCGTGCCGCCCGACGATGTGGCCGATCTCGTGGCCGATGACGCTGGCGAGTTGCGCCTCGCTCCTGACCTGATTGATCAACCCGGCGTGCACATAAACATAGCCGCCCAGTGTGGCGAAGGCGTTGAGCGTATTGTCATCCACGACCGAAAAATGCCAGGGGATGTTTGGGCGCTTGGAATCGCGCGCCAGCCGCTGGCCCAAACGTTCGACGTAATCGGCGAGCGGCCCTTGCACCAGCCGGATGGGCTTGGGCTGTTCCTGTCCTTGTTGTGCGTCTTGTTTGGGCGGATTCAGCAGTTGCTGATGCACCTGCCCGCCCAGTTTGATTTCTTCTTCTTCGCTCAGATAGCCCTTGTTGGAATGGGTCTTGTCACGGAATTTGTCGTAAACATTGGCTTGCGCCAGCGCCGCTACCACCAGCAAACCCAACGCTAGCGCAATGTGCAACGGTCTTTTCCACGCATTCACTTTCATCGTACGTTCCTCCATAAGTTCTTTCGGCATAAATTCTTTCGGCATAGATTCATTCGTTCAATAACGCAAGCGCGTGGGGGAGCGTGCGCGCAATGGCGGCCAGGTTTTCGCGCGCGCCGCGCACGCTGCCTGGCACATTGATGATCAGCGTGCGGCCGCGCACGCCACAGACCGCGCGCGAGAGGGCCGCGAGCGGGGTGATTTTCAAACTCTCCTGCCGCATCAATTCCGCCAGGCCGGGCGCTTCGCGTTCGATCACATCGCGCGTCGCTTCGGGCGTAATGTCGCGCGGGGCCAATCCGGTGCCGCCCGTCGTGACGATCAGATTCGCCAAACCCTGGTCGGCATAATGGCGCAACCGTTCGGCAATCTGCGCGCGTTCATCGGGCAGAATTTCGGTGGCGGCAATCTCCGCGTTCAACGTTTGCAATTCGGCCACCACGGCGGGGCCGGATAAATCCACGCGTTCGCCGCGCGCGGCAGAATCGCTAATGGTCAACACGACCGCTTTGATCAAGGTTTTATTGCTTGCCATACAGGATCACAAAGGGGATGGCGAGAGTGTAAGGCTTCGGCGCGGTTGATTCAACGGCGTGGGCTGGCGGATGAATCGCAGAGAGATTGCGGAACAGACGAAACAAAATTTGCTTAGACTGTTTCGGTTTGTTCTGTCATCGCCAAAAAAATGTTCGCCCTTTCATTGGCACTCAACCCCAGCAATGTCGCAGAGGATTACGCCCGACTGCAAACTTTCGATCATGCGTTGCGTCACGCTGAATAACGGCGCAGGCAACGCACTTAATACGTACCAGCCCCAGCCCTCGCACTTTTCCGGCTCGCACAATTGAGGTTCGCCTTCGAGAGCTTCGCAAACAAAATCCACGTCAATGTAATGGCGGAAGCCATCGTCGCGGACGAAGAGATAATTGCCGACGGCGAGCAAACGCAGGTTGGCGATTTCCAGCCCCGTCTCTTCGCGCGCTTCGCGGCGCGCGGCTTCCAGAAAGCTTTCGCCGAATTCGATGTGGCCGCCGGGCGCGGCGTAATAACCAGTGCCGTGCGAGCCGCGCCGTTTGCCCAGCAGCACCTGGCCGTTGCGCATGACCAGAATGCCCATGCCTACGAATGGTCTTTGCATTTTGTGGATAGCTCCCAGCTATGAATAAGGATTCATCCGTCGCGTCAACAACGCCACCGGATCGTCCACGTTCAATGCTTCGCGCACAAAGAAAGCTTCGCCATAGGCCGCGCCAATCAACGCGCCGAAATAGCGGTCGCGCGCATCCATTTCGCGCAGGAACTGTTCGCTGCTGACGCGCGATTGGGCTTCCTTGCTGTTGGCGTTGAAAAACTGCGAGGCGTGGGCGCGGATGGCTTCCCATTTGCGCGCGAAGGTGGCGCTGATGTCCACGATGAACGTCGGCGCGACCGTGCGGGGGAAAAGGAAATGCGCTACGCCATTGGGCCGCCAACGTTCGAGTTTGGCTTTGGCGTCGTATTTCGCCAGGCCTGCCAAGTGGGCAGCTTCGCGCACCAGTTGCGCCGTATGCGCGTGGTCGGGGTGTGGGTCATCCCAGTATTGCGTCAACACCAGGCGCGGACGCCAGCGGCGCAAGACGCGCACCAATTTCATGCGCGACTCTTCGTTGACCCAGAGATGCGTGTCGCCCAGGTCCAGATTTTCGCGCATGGAAAGACCGAGCAGTTGTGCGGCGCGTGCCGATTCAAAGGCGCGGATTTCGGGCGTGCCCCGTGTGCCGGCCTCGTCGCGCGTCAGGTCGAGGATGCCGGTTTTGTAGCCCTGTTGCGCCAGCTTGATGAGCGTGCCCCCGGCAGACAATTCCACATCGTCTGGGTGGGCCGCGATGGCGAGGACATCGAGTTGTGTCTGGCCGCTAACATTCATCGCGGGCGCAGGGTAGCATATTGCTTCGGGCTGAAGACAGAGACTCCCGCCCACGAAGAAACACAAAGAAACACGAAGAAGAAGCAGACAGGATGAACAGGATTGAGGGGAGGATTTACAGAAAGATGTTTTGGTCTAAGCCATCCTGAGCATCCTGCAAAAATCCTGTTCAGCCTGTCTATTGCTGCGTGCTGCTGCGTGCGGCTTCGCGGGCGGGAGTTCTAGCCGCGGGCATCCCGCCACGCCAGGCAGGGCATCAGAGGCGGCGTTGGCGCGGCAAGCAACCCAAACAACCCAATGGAAAAACCTTTTTGAATCGCGTATGCTGGCCGCGTTTTTGAGTCTGCTGTGAAACCCGCGTAGCCCGCATCCGCAAACATCCCGACAGCAAATCTTGACTCCCTGGAGGAATTATTTCAGTGCAATCCACTGCCAAAGCGAAAGCCGCCAAACCGGCTGCGTCCGCCCAGTCCGAAACTTCGCCGCAAGTCGAACCCTATGCCGCCGCCGCGCCGAGTTGGCTGTTGCGCTATGCCGTGGTGGTGTGCGGCGCGTCGGTGATGGTGGTGGAAATTTTAGGCTCGCGCATTCTGGCCCCCACCTTCGGCACGACGCTGCACGTATGGAGCGCGCTGATTACGGTGACGCTGGCGGCGCTGGCCTTGGGCTATTCGATTGGCGGACGGCTGGCCGACAACAAACCGGGCTTGCCGGCCTTGATGACCGTGATCGGAATTTCGTCGGGGACGCTGTTGCTGTCGGATCTAATCACCGCGCCGGTGTTGCGCTTTGCCTATGGCGGCGGAATGGTGATGGGCACGTTCATCGCGGCGGTCTTGCTGTTTTTGCCGACGCTGTTTTTGCTGGGGATGGTTTCGCCAATGGCGGTGCGGGCCGCGGCGGATCAAGATCATCTGGGCCAGAGCGTCGGGAATTTGTATGCGCTCTCGACCGTCGGTTCGGTCGCGGGCAGCTTGGCGGTGTCGCTGTTGTTGATTCCGCGCTTGAACGTGCATACGGCGGTGATTCTGACGGCGGTGACGTTGGGCAGCGTGCCGCTCTGGTATTTGCTGAGCGGCGCCAAAAAGCAGATGGGTGTTTTGTTGCTAGTCGGTTTGGCGTTGGGCGGTGTCGCCACCAAAGTGCTGGGCGAAGACGCCGACCGCACGATCTATTACAAAGGCCGCCCTTATCCGGTGACGGCGCGCGAACCGTCGTCGTATGGCGATCTGGTCGTGAGCGATCATCAGGGCACTAAGTTTCTTTTCCTGAATGGCGTGCAACAGGGGGCATTACGTGGTGAGCATTCGGGCGCGCGCTATGCCTTCGGGTTGGAGCGGCTCTCGACCGTCAAGGGCGTGCCCAAAAACATGCTGATCTGGGGCCTGGGCGCGGGTGTTTATGCGCGCAAGATGGCTGAGGCTGGCACGCAAGTCACGGTGCTGGAAATTGATCCGGCTTCGGAAAAAGTTGCGCGCGAACATTTTGGTTTACCGCAATCAGTCAAGGTCATCATCGGCGATGCGCGCACGGAGACGTTGCGGCTGAATGAAAAATACGAAGTCATCGTGCTTGATGCCTTCAGCGGCGACACGCCGCCCTTTCACCTCTTGACCAAAGAGGCCTTTGAAAGTTTGCGTGAGCGGCTTGCGCCCAATGGTATGATCCTCGCCAACATCGTCGGCGCGGCGCAGGGCGAAGGCTCACGCGTGGTGGCTTCGGTGGTCAAAACGTTGGAAGCCACGTTTGGGAAAGTGAGTGTCTTTGCGCCCAATCGCAAACTGGATGCGCGCGATGATCCGACTTATGTTTCGACGATGTTTCTGGTCACGGGCGAATTGCCCACCGAACCGGCGGCCTTCACGCTGCCGTTCCCGAAAGAGCTGCAAGGTTATCTGGATGCCGTGCTGAGCGCGCGCGTCAACGATGTGACACAAGCGGGCGCGGTGCTTTTGACCGATGCCTATGCGCCGCTGGAGGCGTGGTCAGACGCGGCGGTCAGAGCGATGCGCTAAACAGAGTTTGTTGTGTTCAAGGTGCCCAGATTATTGATGTCCGCTGGCGGTTGGGTTTTTCCCCAGGCGCGAGCAAAGAGGATTGGTGAATGAAAAGAACACGTTTTTCGTCATTGTTATTACTGGCGACCTGCCTGGTTTTGGTGGGTGGGTTTATAACTGAGTTGCGTTCGACGGCGCATTCAGGCGCGGCCTACAACAAAGTGCCCGCCGCCGCGTTGAACAAGCTGGCGCCGTGGGTCTTGGCGCATACGGCGCAAGGCGAAGAGATCGAATTCCTGGTCGTGCTGAAAGAGCAAGCCGATTTGAGCGAAGCAGAGCAGTTGACGGCCAAGCTGGAGAAAGGCCGCTTCGTGCGCGAGGCGCTGTGGGCCAAGGCGCAAAGCACACAGGCTGTGTTGGCTTCCTGGTTGAAAAGACGCAACCTGCCCTACCGCTCGTTTTACATCATCAACGCGCTCTGGGTGAAAGGCACGCGCGCCGTCGCGGCAGAAATTGCCGCGCGTCCGGAGGTCGCCCGTGTCGAAGGCAATCCATTGCTCGCCGGCCTCAGCCCCATCGAAAGGGAAGCGCAACCTGACGACAATCAGCGCCTAGCGGCGGAGCCGAGCCTTGAACCCGGTGTCAGCACGATTCGTGCGACCGAGTTGTGGGCGTTGGGTTTCAATGGGCAAGGCATCGTCGTCGGCGGACAGGACACCGGCGTCGAATGGAGCCATCCGACCTTGCGGCTGCGTTATCGCGGTTCCAACAACCCGGTGGTCAATCACGATTACAACTGGCACGACTCGGTGCACGCGGGCGGTGGCGCTTGCGGCCCCGATTCGCCCGTGCCTTGCGACGATTTCAACCACGGCACCCACACCCTGGGAACAACCGTCGGCACCGATGGCGACGCCAATCAAATCGGGGTGGCCCCCGGCGCGCAATTCGTCGCCTGCCGCAATATGGATCGCGGCAACGGCACGCCCGCGACTTATCTGGAGTGCTTTGAATTCATGCTTGCGCCCTATCCGGTCAACAGCACGCCCGCGCATGGCGATCCGGGCAAAGCGCCTGATTTGACCGTGAATTCGTGGACGTGTCCGGCGTCGGAAGGCTGCGCGCCCGATACCTTGCGGCTGGCCGTCGAGGCGCAACGCGCGGCGGGTATCTTCACGGTGGTTTCCGCCGGGAACAGCGGCCCCAATTGCTCGACCATTAGTGATCCACCTGCGCATTACGCGGCGGTTTATTCAGTAGGGGCGTTCGATGCGCGGACGGGCGCCATCGCCAATTTCAGCAGCCGCGGCCCCATCTTGGTGGATGGCAGCCGGCGCGGCAAACCGGACATCGCCGCGCCCGGCGTGTCGGTGCGTTCGGCGATTCGGGGCGGCCTTTACGCGAATTTCAGCGGGACTTCGATGGCCGGGCCGCACGTGGCGGGCGCGATTGCCGTGTTGTGGTCGGCGCGGCCTGAGTTGAAAAATCAACTGGCCTTGACCGAAAGCCTGCTCAACGAAACCGCCGTGCGGGTTGACCTGAGCGATTGCGGCAGCAACGGGACGCCGAACAATGTTTACGGCTACGGGCGGCTGGATGTGAAAGCGGCCTACGATCTGGCGCTGGCGGATGTCTCGCCCTTATCCGACACCATCAGCTTTCGCGGTGGCGCTGGGAAGGTCGTGGTCAAAGCCTTGCCCGATCTGAAATGGCGTGCCGTCAATAACACGCCGTGGATCACGTTCACCGGCAGCAGCGCAAGCTTCACGGGCAGCGGGGAGGTGCAATTCAAAGTGGCCGAAAACAACAGCCCTGAGGCACGCAGTGGGACGATTTTGGTGGCGGGCCGCCCGATCACGATCACGCAATCGGGCACGGCTCCTTTCGCTGTGGCCGGCCGCGTCGTGGCGCAAGACGGTTCGCCCGTGACGCGCGTCACGATTTTGTTCACTAACGCAAAGGATGGCGCGCCGGGGCCTGCTTCCGTCACCACTGATCACGATGGACGTTGGAGCAAGGCCGGTTTTGAGTCGGGCGTGATTTATCGCGTCCGCCCGTCAAAGGGCCGCCAGTCGTTCGAGCCGAATGCCCTCGATTTTGCCGCGCCCGTGACGAATCTCAATTTCACGGCGGTCAATCGCCGCATCCTCTTTGGCGCACAGTAGCGTTGTGTTTTGATTAGGGCTTACGCAAATGAGCATGGAGTTCAGGCTTCAGCCTGTGTGCGTGAACTCCAAGACAGGCTGAAGCCGGAACTCCATGCTCTTGCGTCACGTTTGGTTGAGCTTCTGCGTAAATCCTATTGATGAAATGGAAACCCTGCTGACGACTTCGCCGCCACTGGCCGCACAATTCATACGGCGCGGCGAAGTCGTGGCGTTTCCGACCGAGACTGTCTACGGCCTCGGCGCCAATGTTTTTGACGCAGCCGCCATCCGCAAAATTTTCCAAGCCAAAGGCCGCCCGGCCGATAACCCGCTCATCGCCCACGTCGCCAAGCTTGAACAGCTTGAAACACTAACGACGCACCTGCCGGAAAATGCCGCCCAACTGATCGCCGCCTTTTTCCCCGGCCCGCTGACGTTGGTGTTGCCCAAACACCCAGACGTACCGTTGCTGGCGACAGCAGGCTTGCCAACCATCGGCGTGCGTATGCCGCGTCACGCACTGGCGCTGGAATTCATCAACGCGTGCGGCGTGCCGCTGGTGGCGCCCTCGGCCAATCTGTCGGGACGGCCCAGCCCTACGACATGGCAAGCCGTGCAGGCCGATTTGGACGGGCGCATCGCCTGCATCCTGCAAGGTGAGCAAACTGAGGTTGGGTTGGAATCCACGGTGGTTGATTGCACGGGCGCTGCGCCGGTCATCCTGCGCGCCGGTGCGTTGACGCTTGAACAATTGCAAGCGGTCATTCCGGCCAGCCGTCTGGCCAGCCCGCACGATACCGCCACGCCGAAAAGCCCTGGATTGAAATACCGGCACTATTCGCCGCAAGCGCGCGTCGTGCTGGTGGCAGATGTTGCTGCTTTAAGCGCCAACTCGACGACTGCTTTTATTGGCTTGCATGCGCCGCCGCGAATGGATGAGTTCTGCTGCGCCAAACTTTGCGCCAGCGTGACTGAATACGCACACGAATTGTTTAGCTTTTTTCGGACTTGCGATGCGGCTGGCGCAACGGAGATTTTTTGTGAGGTCGTAGCAGAGCGCGGTTTGGGGCTGGCGTTGATGGATCGGCTCAAACGCGCGGCTCAGGATTCAACGCAAGCATAGGCTGGGCAAAAAATGACCCTTGTGCTTGCACAAGGGTCATTTCGATTTCAGTTCAGTCTCGGCCCTACCACTGCAAGACCATCAAAATCCACAACAGCGGCAAGTAAATCACCGAAGCCTTCAGCAGGCGCAACGCATTCGCGCGGCTCAAATCTTTGGCCGCCGCCCAACTCGCGCGCAGCAAATAAACGCCCAGCAACACGGCCCCCGTCAAATACACCGGCCCGGAAAGATGCAGCAAGGCCGGCAACAGGCTGACCGGCAACAAGGCCAGTGTATAGCCCATGATTTCGCGCGCCACCGCTTTGCCGTCCGTGTTGACCACGGGCAACATGCGAATGCCCGCCGCCGCGTAATCGTCGCGGTACAGCGTGGCGATGGCGTGAAAATGCGGGAACTGCCAGAGGAAAAGAATGCCGAACAGCACCAGCGTTTCGACCCCGACTTCGTTGCGCGCCGCCGTCCATCCCAACACGGGCGGCAGAGCGCCGGGGAAGGCGCCGATAAACGTGCACCACGTCGTGCGCGTTTTGAGCGGCGTGTACAGGAACAGATAACTCGCCAACGCCGCCAGTCCCCAATACGCCGTGAGCGGGTTGATGAAATAGGCCAGATACGCTTCGGCCAACAAGGAGAGCGCCAGCCCGAACCAGAGCGCGTTGGCGGGGGCAATCAAGCCCGCCGGTAAAGGCCGCATCTGCGTGCGGGGCATCAATGCATCCAACTCGCGTTCCCAGTATTGATTCAGCGTAGACGTGCCGCTCACCAGCAAGCCGACACCGATGGTAACGTGCAGCAAGCCGAGCAGGTTCAGCGGGCCAACCGAACCGAGGGCGAAACCGGCCAAGGCCGAGAGCGTCACCAGAAACGCAATGCGGGGTTTGGTGAGTTCGTAATAAGCAGCGAGCCGCCCGCCCCAATGCGGCGAGGGCACTCTGCGCAGCTTTACCTGAACCGCAACCGGCTCAGCCCCGAACTCCACGCCAGCAGGCGCGGCGGGCGTTAAGACTTCCATTACACAACCTTTCAAGATGATGAAGAAATGAAGGTGACAGCGATTAAGCCGCAGCCAAGATAGCAAAGCGGCTGGGCTTTTCCAAACCCGACTTGACAGGCTTTGCGGCGGCTCCCTATACTCCGCGACTTGCAAACGCCCGGTCAGTCTTGTCTGTGGCGCACATCATCAGGATTTAAGCGAGTTTCCCCGAGAGTTTTAAGGAGAGTTCCGAGTTATGCCGAATCATAAGTCTGCTGAAAAGCGCGACCGTCAGAATGCGCGCCGCAACGTTCTCAACACCGCCAGCCGCACCAAGCTGCGTTCTAATATCAAAAAGATCCGCGTGGCCTTGGCCGCCGGCAAGAAAGACGAAGCGCAGGCCCTGTTGCCCGCCATCGTCTCGGTGATTGATAAGTCGGTGCAGAAGGGCGTGTTGCACAAAAACGCTGCCGCCCGTCACAAAGCGCGCCTGACCAGCCACGTCAACGAATTGCTGGCCAAGTAAGCGCCCGCCGTACGCGACGCCCAAACCATTCAAGTTTGCCAAAAGCCTGATTCGCCACAGCGAGTCGGGCTTTTGCTTTGTTTGGCTTCAGTTCAGTTGGGCGCGCCGCTGTTTTAATTCGGTGATCTTCTCTTTGATCTTCTG
>JANOWX010000586.1:0-22236 GCA_031418175.1 Acidobacteriota bacterium
GAACGCAAACCCGGCTGGCCCGTTGAGACAGCGGCGCATGGTTTTCCACACTGCGTCAAAGCTTGGCGAGACTTGCATGAGGGAGTCCTCCTGAAAACGGCAATGACTGCCCGGCAACATCCGCTGCGCGCACCGCCCACGCGGGCGTCAACGCAACGACTTCATAAGGCGAAAATCAAAAATTGCAGCACAGGTTTTTTTGCCGTTTGAGCTTACGGCTTGCTGATTTGATAAACCCGGTATTCCGGTTGATCCACGACCTTGCGGTAATTCGCGGCGAAATACTTTTCATCGGCCTTTAACTGGTCGCGTTCGACTGGGCCGATGACGACGAAATCAATGTTGTGCTTGGCCAGCAAGTCCACGGCGGTCGGGCCGCCGCGATACATCATCTGCACTTCGGTTTCGCGCGTGCCGTAATCAATGCCGTGCGTCCACAGATGGCCGGGGTAACCCATCAGCGATTGGCGGCCCGTCAGCACGACGACCGAATTGTGAATCGGCGCGTGCAAGATGCGGGCGCGCGGCGGCGTGTTGGCGCGCATCGCTGCGGCGGCCTCGAGGTCGGCCTGGCTAAAGAGCGTCGTGTTTTCTGCCGGTGAGAGAGCGCGCCCGACATCGAGCGCGCCTGAGAAAATCAAACACGCCAGCATCATGCCCGCCAGCATACGCGCGAAGACGGTGCGCTGGCTGAACAGATGCGAGAGCGCATAGGCGACGAACGGCGCGGTGGCGAGCGACCAATAGATCAAGACCTTGATGTTGTCCCACGCCCAGGGCGCCAGCAACACGACGTTGGGCAAGATGAACCAGATCAGGAAGGGCAAGCTGAAGCGGCGATGACGCGCGGTCGAAAGCTTGCTGCTGACCATCGCCAGCAAGAACAGCGAAATAAAGACGCCCGCATTCACGGCCCAGAATATAAAAGGCGAAGAGTCGCCCGCTTCCCACCAGAGATGAAATTTGAAGAGCGAGTTTTTGACCTGCGTGCCGCTCAACCACCAGGCTTGCGGCGCGGCCAGGACGGCCACCGGGATGAAGAAGGCCGCCCATTCGAGCGAAAAGAAGACCAGCGCCATCAACGCACTGGCGATCATCACGGCGAAAAAGCCGTGCGCGTGCAACATCGGCAAGAACCCGGCCAGCACGCCAGCGGCAAACAGGTAGCGTTTGCGCACTTGGGCTTCCGATTCGCCCTCGCCCCAGGCCATCCACCAGAGCGTGATAATCAGCGCCACGACCGGCAAGCCGAAGAGCATCGAACGTTGCGGGATCAGCAGCGTCGTAAAGACATTACCCCAACGCAGCGGGAATTTGCCGCTCGGCAATTCCAACTCAGCATTCATCGTGTAGGTGTGCGGCAGGTGCGTCAGGAAATGCCAAAAGCCATCGGTGGCGCGGCCCAAGTCCTGAAAGAAATTCAAAAAGCCCAGCCCGCCGTTGAACAGAAAGATCAGCGGCGTCAAGCGCGCGGCCAGCCGGTTGCCCGTCAACCGGTAGGTCAGAAAATTCAACGCGCCGACCAGCGCCAGGCTCAGTGGCAGGTTTTCGATAAAAAAGGCGACGCGCCAACTCGCGCCCAGTTTGATGAAAAAGGCCGTCAGGAAATCTATCAGGAAGGGATAGGTGAAGCGCATCCCGGCGAAGATCGGATTTTCGGGCGGCAAGTTATCGCCGTAAGCAAACGAAGTGATGACGCCGAAATGGAAGGGCAGATCGCCGAAATTGTTGGCCGGCGCGGTATGCAATCCGTCGGGCTGGAACATCACGACGCGGCTGAACAGCAGGATCAACAGCGCCGCCCAGGCGCTGTAATAAAGCACTTCGCCCGGATTGCGATTGCTCGCCTGCCAATCGGCTTGCAAGCTTTTTTGCCTGACGGTCAACGCCAAGGCCAGCAAACCAGCGATGAGCACGACCGCCGTCACCGCGATGGAAAGCGTATTCAGCCCCAACACCAGCGCCGTCAGAAAGCCGAGCCAGGCGAGCGTGGCCAGCCCCACGGCGGAGCCCAAGCAAACGCGCGTGGGCAACGTGGCTTGCGTAATGATGAAATACGTCAGCAAGGTGCCAAAACCGATGGCGCAAATTGTCAGCAGGAAAGCGAAGAGATTTGCCATGCGTAATCAGTGCGATGTGTCTTTGTTTCGCGTGTGGGCGTCAAAACGATTTTGCGGCGGGCAAAGATAGCAGGTCGGGGGCGCGGCTGTACATTGGCCGGGCGCAAATTGATGGGTGAAGGCTGTGTGCCGAATCCAGTTTGGACAGGCCCGCGTATCCGGTTCTTGACCCGGTCAGTAGCCGCACTTATAGTGGCCGTCGAACCTACGCAACATCGGTAAGAACCTAGAAGGAGGGTTTTAGTGATAGAGCAACAAGACCGAGCAACAGTTGGGTTCACAGTGACCAAGGAAGCCGAGGCAAAACTGCCCACCGAATTCGGCCCCTTCCGCATTGTGGGCTTCCGCAGTTCCACCAGCGACGAAGAGTTCGTCGCGTTAGTCAAAGGCGAAATCAATCCCAAAACGCCGGTGCTGGTGCGCATTCATTCGCAATGCCTGACCGGCGATGTCTTTCATTCGCTCAAATGCGATTGCGGGCCGCAGTTGGAACACGCGATGGAAATGGTGCAGGCCGAGGGCGCCGGCATCATCGTTTATCAACAACAGGAAGGGCGCGGCATCGGCATTATCAACAAGATTCGCGCCTATGCCTTGCAAGACCAAGGCGCCGATACCATCGAAGCCAATGTGCAATTGGGGCTGGACGTGGATGCGCGCAAATACGATCAATGCGCCGAGATCATCAAATTGCTGGGCGCGGGCAAGCTGCGCGTGATGTCGAACAATCCTGAAAAAGTGCGCGCCCTGCGCGAGGCCGGGCTGGAGGTGGTCGAGCGCGTGCCCGTCGAGATCAAACCGCACGCAACGTCGGTCAAATACCTGCTGACCAAGAAAGAGAAGATGGGTCATCTGCTGCAACTCAACGGCATATTTTGATTGCAGATTGCGGATTGCAGATTGCAGATTGCGGAATGACGTGGAAGCGTAGGCTACGTCATTCCGCATTTGTGTTTTTAGGGCAGACCGAATTCGCGCAACATGCGATAGACCATCTGCACCGGCAGCCCGACGACATTGGCGTAATTGCCTTCGATCTGTTCGACGAACCGCGCGGCGTAGCCTTGAATGCCATACGCGCCAGCCTTGTCGAAAGGCTCGTGCGTGGCGAGGTACCAGTCAATTTCGGCTTCGCTCAACGGCGCAAACTTGACGCGGGTGACGGCTAGTTCAGCAAGCGCCTGGGCATCTTTGACCAGCGCAACGCCGGTCAAAACTTCGTGCCAGACACCGCTTAGCAGTTGCAGCATACGCCGCGCATCTGCCGCATCCACCGGCTTGCCCGCGATTTCATCGCCGATGACCACGGTGGTGTCAGCGCCCAGCACCAATTTACCAGGCAGTGCGACAGCCCGGGCCTTTGCGCGCGCCAGACGCAGCACATAAGCGGGCGGCGTTTCGCCGGGTAACTGGGTCTCGTCCAGGTCGGCGACGCGCACCGAAAATTCGATCCCGGCGGCGCGCAACAATTCGGCGCGGCGCGGCGAGGCCGAAGCTAAAACTAATTGGGAAGTGCTCAACTTGTCGCTCCTATCCTTTTTGTCTACACTAGCGGCTCGTGAACGCCGGATTCATTCCAGCACAGCGCCTTACGTTATGTCGAATCGCAAACGCAGTATCTATTTAACTGTCATCGGACTGTTCGCCCTGCTGGCCGTTGCCGCCAATGGGCTGGGCGAATGGGGCAGTGCGTTTGCGCAAAAACCCAAGCCCGCGCCCGCCAAAAACAATCAAGCCAAAAACAATCAAGCTCGTGAACGGCTCGCCAAAAAGCCCGCGCCCACAGGCACGTTGCGCCAACGCCTGGACAAAGATGATGGCTATGCCATGGTGCTGTTCTATTCGGCGGACATTCACGGCAATTTGGAAGTGTGCGGCTGCCCGATTCATCCGCTGGGCGGCGTGGCGCGGCGGATGGGCTATATCAACGCCTTTCGCAAACGTTCGCCAGAGGCCGCGGTTGTGATGGCCGATGTCGGGCGGTTGTTCGCCGACGAGAAGCAAGAGGGCAGCGATGAATTGCGGCCCGATGCGCGGCTGATGAACGATTGGATCGTGCGCGCCCACGATTTGATGAACCTCGAGATCGTCAATCTCTCGTACCGCGATTTGCCCTACGCGGGCGGCCTGTTGCTGCCCGATGCCAAAATCAAGCCGGAGCGTTCGGCGCTGATTTCCGCCAACGTCAAGGTGACCGACGGCACGCGCGAAAACGCTTCGCCCTACATCATCAAAACCGTCACCGGCAAACGCTTGCCGCTGCCGTTGCGCATCGCCTTCATCGGCTTGAGCGACCTGCCGCCCGACGAATTCAAAGGCCAGGTCGAAGCGAGTGGCTTCGTGATTCACGACCCGCTGGCGGCAGCCAAGGCCGCGCTGGCCGAAATTTATGACAAGGCCGATGTCACCGTCATCGTCGGTTATCTGAAACGCAGCACGGCGATGAAGCTGGCGCAACAGAACTCCGACCTCGATCTCATCATCAATTCGGATGGCAGCGGCATCACGCTCGATCCGCAGCAAATCAACAACACGCTGATCGTTTATGCGGCCAAAGAGACCAAGCATCTGGGCGAATTGCGCTTTTACGCCGATGACGAAGGCGTCGTTGACCGCTTCACCAACCGCTACATCGAGTTGGATGAAGTCATTCCCGACGACCCGCAAATGGCCCGGATGACCAAACAGGCGCGCCAGGAAATCGGCGACCTGCAAAGCAAAATGGCCGAAGCCGAAGCCGAAAAAGTCGCCGCCCAAATTGCCAAAGAAGGCGAACCGCAATCGCCGTATGCGACCGCCGAGACTTGCGGCAAGTGCCACGTGGCCGAATACAAACAATGGCAGAGCACGCGGCACGCGCAGGCCTTCGCCGGGCTGGAAAAACGCCAGCGTCCGTTCGATGCGGCCTGCATCGGCTGTCATTCGGTGGGCTATCAACAGCAAGGTTTTATCAACATCAAGGCGACGCCCAAATTCGCCAACGTGCAATGCGATTCGTGTCACGGCCCCGGCGCCGAACACGCCGCCAATCCGGTCAAGGGCAAGTACCCGACACCCGCCGCGCCGGCCAGTTGCGTGGCTTGTCACGACCGCGAGAACAGTCCCGATTTCGTCTTTGCGAAATACTGGCCCGTCGTCGCGCACGGCAATTTGAAAGTCGCGCCGATTGCCCAAGTGAATACCAAAGGGCGAACGAAGAAAAAGTAATGCGCGTGCCGCGTGCGATTCCGCATCCCGCATTCCGCATTCCGCATTCCGCATTCGTATGAACAGCCTGCTCAAACTGCTGCCCACGATGATCCGCCTGTCGGGCGACAACGAAGAGGTGCGCGAGCAGGCCGTCTTTACTGCTTGGCGCACGGTGGCAGGCAAATCGCTGGCGCATTCCTGCGTGCCCTTCCGGCTTTATCAAAAGCAGTTGGTCGTCGCCGTGCAGGATTTGACCTGGAAGAAGCAGATGGAAGCCGTCGCGGGCGAATTCCTCTTCCGGCTCAATTCGTTGCTGGGCGCGCCGCTGGTGACGTTTATCGAATTCCGCGTTGACCCGCGCCACGTGCTCGATGCGCGCCAGCCCGCTGAACAGGGCTTTGAATTTCAACACACGGCGGAACTGACGGACGAATTGCGCGCCGCCGCCGAACCGATCAAGGATGAAGCGTTGCGCGCCCAGTTTTTGCGCGCCGCCGCGAAGTCTTTGGAACGCACCGGAGGTCAGTAGTCGGTAGTCGGTAGTCGGTAGTCGGCAGGCAACAGCTTTCAACCGACGACCGACGACCGACTACCGGCTACCGTTTTTCATGCCGATCACGAAACCCGAAGTTGAGAAGATCGCTCAATTGTCCAATTTGGAATTGACGGCGGCAGAGACTGAGACGTTTGCCACGCAGCTCGCCGCCATCGTCGAGTACATTGACCAGCTCAATGCGCTCGATACCGCAGCCGTAACACCGTGGCAACAGCGCAGTGCGGGCGAATTACAAGCGTCATTTGCCGCGCGCGCTGACCGTGTCGAGCCCGGTCTCGGCACCGCGAAAGCACTGGAACAAGCGCCGGAACACGATGAAGGGCACTTCCTCGTCCCGCGCGTGATTGGCGGGTGAGTTTTCACCCCATCCGCCAACCAGCCAGCTTGGCAAACAGCCAGCTTGATAATGACAACCCGCCGTCAATAAACCGCTGAAAAATGCGGCGCGGCGTTAACCAGTAAGGAAGCAACGTGAATAGATTTTCAAATATCAACACCACTCCACAAGAACTGCGCCGCCTGGAAGTCGAAATCTTCGAGGCGATCAAAAGCAAGAACGTCACGGCGCTCGGCCGCTTGCTCTATGACCATTTCTCGTATCGCAGCCCCGGCGAAGACCCGGTCAACAAAGAAGACTTTCTCAAAATGATCGCCGCTTTCCCGGTCAAATTCGTGGCGCTCTGGGGCGAAGAGTTGCGCGTCAACGTCTTTGCCGACACCGCCATCGTGACCGGCATTCAGCTCAGCAAAACGCGCGATGAGGGCGGGGCTGAAGAGATCAGCGCGGTCAGCTTCACCGATGTCTTCGTGTTGCGGCACGGTCGCTGGATGCTGGCGCTCACACACACCACCGATCTGGAAGAAGTGCCGGAAAAATACCGCGTCGAGAATCGCGCTGAGGGCTGAGGCGGAGAGCTTGACGGCAAGGCCGCGTTTTAACGACGCCTTGCAACTCTGAAAACCAACCACGAAGCAGCGAAGAAAACGAAGCTCGCGCAGCAACCAGCTTCGTCTTCTTCGTGGGCCGTGCTGCAATCAAGTAACAAGCGCATGGAGTTCAAGCTTTAGCTTGTCAGCCCCGCCAGCGGCGGGCCAACCAGCCAAAGCAGCCTGAAGGCTGAACTCCATGCGCTTACTCCCTGGCGCGCCTTGCCCTTTGCGCCGGAGTCATCAGTTTGAACGAACCCTGCACCATCGAAGCCATCCACAAGCTTTACGCCACCGGCGCCGCCCAGCCGAGCGAAATCATCAGCGCCGCGCTCAACCGCATCGAAGCCGCGCAGCCGCGCCTCAACGCCTTCCTGACCATCAATCGCGCAGCCGCGCTCGAACGTGCTCGCTCGCTCGATGCCGGCATCAAAACGCAACTGCAAACGCAACCGCTGGCCGGCATCCCAGTCGCCGTCAAAGACAACATGTGCACGGCGGGGCTGCGCACAACCGCCGGTTCGCGCATCCTGGGCGATTACGTCCCGCCTTACACCGCCACCGCCGTCGCCAAATTGGAAGCCGCCGGCGCGATCATCGTCGCCAAAACCAACCTCGACGAATTTGCGATGGGCGGCTCGAATGAGAACTCCGCCTTCGGCCCCGCGCGCAATCCGCACAATCCCGACTACGTGCCCGGCGGCAGTTCCGGCGGTTCCGCCATCGCCGTTGCGGCAGATTGCGTGCCCATTGCGCTCGGCTCCGACACGGGCGGTTCGATCCGCCAACCGGCCTCGTTCTGCGGCGTAGTCGGTTTGAAACCGACCTATGGCCGCGTCTCGCGTTACGGCTTGGTGGCCTTTGCGTCCTCGCTCGATCAGATTGGCCCCTTCGCTCACACGGTCGAAGACGCCGCGCGCATGTTGCAAGTCATCGCTGGGCGCGACCGTTACGACGCAACCTCGGCGAATGTGGACGTGCCCGATTATACGGCGCATCTCAATGCCGGTGTGAAGGGCTTGCGTATCGGCGTCCCGCCCGAATGCTTTGGCGCAGGCTTGCATCCCGAAGTCAAAGCCAGCGTCGAGGCCGCGCTCAAACAATTGGAAGCCCAAGGCGCGCAGCTTGTCGAAGTGCATTTGCCGCACACCCAGTATGCGATTGCGGTCTATTACATCATCGCCACAGCCGAAGCCTCGTCGAATCTGGCGCGCTACGACGGCGTGCGTTACGGCTACCGCGCCGAAGACGCGCGCACGCTGGCCGAGTTGTATCGCAAGACGCGCGATCAGGGTTTCGGCGCGGAGGTCAAGCGCCGCATCATGCTCGGCACCTTCGCGCTGTCGTCGGGCTATTACGACGCCTACTACGAAAAGGCCCAGCGCGTGCGCACGCTGCTGGTGCAGGATTTCGAGCGCGCGTTTGAACAGTGCGACGTGATCGCCACGCCGACCGCGCCGACGCCGCCGTTCAAGCTTGGCGAAAAGTCGGATGATCCGCTGGCGATGTATTTAGGCGACATTTACACGGTGACAATCAATCTGGCGGGGCTGCCGGCGGTCAGCGTGCCGTGCGGGAGTTCGAGTGAGGGGTTGCCGATTGGGTTGCAGTTGATTGGGAAACCGTTTGATGAGGCGAGGCTGTTGCAGGCAGCACAAGCCATTTCGATAGACGCCCCAATGGATGCTCAAAAGCGGTATCCCACGCCAACATTGATTTGCAAATTTCCTTTTAGCGGACCATAACCAGAGTCGAGAAGGTCGAGCCTAATCAGCGTGCTGCCCGCATCCATACGTAAGAGGAAGCGTTGGCTCGGATAAACTTCAAACACTCCACCTAGATCCATCGCAAACTGCGTCTTGCCTTGCAAGCATTGGGTCGGTGCTGGAGCTGAGCAGTAGATGTTGTATTTGTCTGTCCGCATAAAGCCGGGCCTGGCTTTGAGGAACAAACCAAAGCGGCGTTGCCGGAAGCCAGTTTTAATTCCGAATAATCCCAGCAACCGGTCGTCGCCTTCCGCTAACAATCCGCTGAAACTTGGTTTGTAGGGGAAATAATTAAGTTCCCCCTCGACAGCTACGTAGTCAGTCAAGTTATAAGTCAACCGTCCTCCCACACCTACTACATCTGGATTGAAGCGACGACCTGGAAGCAAAGTTGTTGCTTGCACTCCGATTTCGGTCTTGCGTGTTTCCGTTTGTGCAAGCGCAAGCTGGCAAAACAGCGTGAGTGAAAGCGCAAGGAGATTGATCGCCATGGAGTTGCGTGGTGACATTTGTCAGTCCTTTCGACGGGGAGAAATAATCAATAAGGCAGGGCAAGAAGTGAACGTACAGCGCGCTTGGGCAATTCAGCGCGGCAGTCGAAGTGCCTGCATATACACGTGCCGAGTCTTGGCGGGTTGCAAAATGATTGACCTTTTAATTTAGCTTGATTGACAACCTGATCTGTCCATTACTGGTATAGGTTTTCGGTGGAAGCGGAATCCTACTCAGGCTTAATCGGCTCTTTGTCTCGCAGCCAATCCCCAGTGAAAAGTTCAATGACATTTTTCGCCGTGCCAAGGACTGGCGTCGCATCGAGCGCCGTGTTGACGACACCTTTCACCAAGCCCTTCTTTTTGATTTCGTAGCCCATCAAGCCAATCACGACCGCCGTGCCGACCAGGGGCATGGATTTGCCGACCTTGCGGGCGATGCGCGCGCCGCCATTCACCATCAGTTTTTGCCAAAGCTTCATAAGTCTCCTTCTCTTGTTGATCCTGCTTGCCAAGCCTATTTGCCTGGGCTGATGAAATTCTAGCGCAAACACGCCATAATCCGCGCCGATGATTTCTCCCGCCGTCATAAAAATTTGTCAGACGGTCAAAGACGCAGGCGGACGCGCGCTGCTGGTCGGCGGCTGGGTGCGCGAATTCGTGCGCAGCGGCGGGCAGACGACAGCTACGGACTACGACATTGAGTGTTACGGGTTGGAGGCCGCGCGATTGAAAGCGCTGCTCAGGACACTGGGCCGCGTGGATGCAGTGGGCGAGGCGTTCACCGTCTACAAACTCAAGGTGCGCGAGGCGGGGCAGAGCTTCGTGGTGGATGTCAGCCTGCCGCGCCGCGAATCGAAAGTCGGGCGCGGGCATCGCGGCTTCGAGGTCGTGGGCGATCCGTTTATGTCGTTTGCCGAGGCCGCGCGGCGGCGCGATTTCACGATCAACGCGCTGATGTATGACCCGTTGACCGAAGAGATTATTGATCCGCACGGGGGCCGCGCCGATTTGCAAGCGCGCCTGCTTCGCGTCGTTGATCCGAGCACGTTTGTCGAAGACAGCCTGCGCGTGCTGCGGGCCATGCAATTCGCCGCGCGCTTTGAATTCACCATTGAACCGGCGACGGTTGCGCTGTGCCGTTCGATTGACCTGTCCGATTTGCCCGCCGAACGCCTCTGGGCCGAAGTCGAGAAATGGTTGCTGGCGGCGCGGCGGCCTTCTGTCGGCTGGTGGACGGCGCGCGCATTGGGCATCACCGAAAAGCTCTGGCCTGAAATTCACGCCCTGATCGGCTGTCCGCAAAATCCGGCCAAACATCCCGAAGGCGATGTCTTCACGCACAACGGCATGGTGCTCGACGAAGCGCGCAAGCTGATTGACGACCTGCCGCGCCCGAAACAGTTGGCCGTGATGCTGGGCGCGCTCTGTCACGATTTCGGCAAGCCCGTGACGACGACGGTTGAAGGCGACGCTGTCAAAGCTGCCGGGCACGAAGTGGCGGGCGCGCTGTTGGCTGAATGCTTTCTCGAACGGCTCAAAGTTTTTACCTTCGATCATTACGACGTGCGCAAACAGGCCGTGGCGCTGGCGCGGCTGCACGACATTCCGTACCGCTGGAATAAAGTGCGCGAGACCGTCACTGACGGCATGTTCCGCCGCCTCGCGTTGCAGGTCGAACCAGAGTTGCTTTATCGCGTCGCGCGCGCCGATTGCCTGGGCCGCGCGGGCGAACCACAGCCGGTGGCCGAAGAGTGGTTTCACAGCCGCGTGCTTGCGTTGGGCATCGAAGCGCGCGCGCCCGCGCCGCTCTTGCTGGGCCGCCACGTCCTTGAATTGGGCCTAGAGCCGGGCAAACGCATCGGCGAGATCACGCATGCCGTTTATGAATTGCAATTGGATGGCGCGGTGCGGACGCTGGCGGAAGCGCGCGAGGCGGCGCAGAAAATGGTAGAGAAGATCGAATAGTTACGACCAGCCGTTTTGACGCGCAGCGACTTTGGAGTGCAGCGGCACAGGCCGCCGCTTTCGTAGTCCTTGAATTGGTAACAACCGAAGGGGCTACGAAAGCGGCGGCCTGTGCCGCACGCACTCCAAAGGCTTCGCCAATTCAGTGCTTGAAACCTGACTCATTTTCGGAGGTTCCCTACATGCTTTCTCCTGCATCATTCGCGCGTTGGCTGTTTGGCTGTTTGTTACTTTGCGTTTGCTGTAACGCCGCTTTCACACAAGCCAAAACCCAGCCCGTCACGCGCATCACGCTCTTGCAACTCAATGACGTTTACCAAACCGCCGCGCTGGATGGCGGCAAGAGCGCGGGCTTGGCGCGCGTCGCGACGTTGCGCAAAAAATACTGGCCGAAAATCCGAACACACTGTTTCTGTTGGCGGGCGATACGATCTCGCCGTCGGTCGCTTCGACGATTTTCAAGGGGCGGCAGATGATCGCGGCGTGGAATGCATTGGGGCTGGACTATGCCTGCTTGGGCAATCACGAATTCGATTTCGGCCCCGAAGTGTTGCGCGAACGAATGAAGGAGTCAAAGTTCGGCTGGCTGGGCTCCAATGTGATTGACCGGCGCACCAATCGGCCCTTCAACAGCATGCCGCGCAATGTCATTCGCAAAATCGGCGGCGTCAAAGTCGGCCTGTTCGGCCTGCTGACGACCGCTACGGCGACGAGTTCGAAGCCGGGCAGCGGCATTCGCTTTGTTGATCCGCTGCTGACGGCGCGCGTGTTGGTCAAACGTATGCGCGCCCAGGGCGCCAAGCTCATCATCGCCGTCACCCATCTGACGATGAGCGAAGACAAACGGCTGGCGGCCACGGGCCTCGCCGATGTCATCATCGGCGGGCACGAACACGAATTGCTGCAATCACTGGCCGGACGCACGCCGATTTTCAAATGGGGACAGGACGCGCGCGTGCTGGGCCGCATTGATCTGAACGTGGACGCGCGTTCGGGTCGGCTCATCAGCATGGATTGGGCGGGTATTCCCGTGACCAACGTGACGCCGGATGATCCCGCTGTCGCGGCAATCATCAAGGAATACGAAGACAAAGTTTCGGCGGAACTGGACAAGCCCGTAGGCCGCACGGCGGTCGAACTCGATGCGACGACGCTCGTCAATCGCACCAAAGAAACCAACCTGGGCAACTTCATCGCCGATGCGTTCAAACAGGCGACGGGCGCGGACGTGGGCTTGCTCAACGGCGGTTCGGTGCGCGTCAACAAAGTCTTCGCGGTGGGTGCCTTGAGCAAACGCGACACGCTGGCGATCCTGCCGTTTGAAAATCCGGTGGTGAAGCTGGCCGTGACCGGCGCCGTCTTGCGCGCCGCGCTCGAAAACGGCGTCAGCCAGGTCGTCGAAGAAAGCGAGAGTGGCCGCTTCCCGCAAGTGTCGGGTGTGCAGTTCGATTTCGATGGCCGCAAACCCGCCGGTTCGCGTGTCGTCAAAGTCACGGTCAACGGCCAGCCGCTGGATGAAAAGAAAACTTATGCGCTGGCTTGTACGACGTTCTTGGCGAATGGCGGCGATGGGTACGCGATGCTGAAAGGCGCGCAAACATTGGTTGATCCGCAATCGGCGCAGATTGATTCGACGGTGTTGGCAAACGCGATTGTGGCGGCGGGCGAGATTGCGCCGAAGGTGGAAGGCCGCAACAAACGGTTAGACCAATAACTACTGATTATTGGTCTAGTGTTACTTCCTTGAGCGGTTAGTTACCTTTACTTAAATTCAATTCTAGTAGCTTGTTGTATAATTTCTCTTCCATCTGGATAGTGTATAATGTACTTGAGCCGAAACGCTCCAATTTTCGGTGCAAAAGTCTTTTCTCTCCAACTGCCATCAGACATGTTATATCTTAACTTGAATGCTTGATATCCAAGTATAGTATCTTCACCCGAGTAATTAGGGTGGCTCTTGTAAAACTCCACTGTGCCCATCTTTTTTCTAAGCTCAGAATTTGGAGCCGTTCCTTCATTCTGAATTACACGTCCATCTGAGGTTACTGCATTGTAGCCGTGCTCATTCACACTTGATTCAGTCCACTTAGTAGAAAGGGACGAATACCTTTTGCTTACCCATCCTCCTTCTGGATTAAGTTCTGAAACGATAATAGCTTTAGTTTTTTTATTGCCTTGTGAATCAACTGACACCTCTTGAAATGTAACAACAGCACGTTTGTTTACTTCAAGTTGTGCCTGCTGCGCTATTCCATATTGTGCAAAGAAGTATGTTAAGCAACCCGCAAAGAACAATAACAGCGAAAGCGCTCTGAACAAACTTGCTGTTTGCATGCGATTAAATATAGTAGCCATAATTAAACTCCTTACTGTTGTGTGCTTAATTACTCTAAGCAATGTTACAAAAGCAACTAACTAACAATCGTACCATGTTAAAGAGAGTCAAGTTGCTAGTCAGGTAGTGGGCCGCAATTATCACAGTATTGCATTATGCAAGGCTCTAATGGGTCCATTTCACAAGTTCCACTACTCTCATTGCAGCACCCACTGATAGGTCCAATCGAGCATGTCCCGTCAATTTCGACGAAGTTACCATCTATGTTACATTTTCCTTGTCCCTGCCCGCAGACTCTTTGCGAGCAGTCTCCTTCAAGGCATTTGCTGACTTTACCTGCGCTAGCGTCCCAAGAAAATCCGATCAAAATGGTCCCTGCAATGAATATAAAAGCACTAGCTATGTTTTTTAGTTTCTCTGAAAGATTTGTCAATGGCATGTACCACCTCTATTTTTACATGCAAGCCTTATCAGGGTAATCACTACAAACTTACCACTCAGCCTCCCTTTTCTCACGCGAAGAGTTAGGCGCGAATTCATTTTGTTAATGACTTAGTTGTTTCGTTAGCTTATTGCTGTTACTGTTTATAGCCGACGAGCCGCTTATACGCCTATGCAAAAGCTGTGTCAATGAAAATTTTTGAATTGGCGTGATTATTTTTGCGAAAGGTCTTGGCTGAGTAACTCAAGTAGTTTGGGTACAACAATTCGAGCTATACTGAGAAACTCAGAAAAAAGTGATGTGTGACGATGGCTGGAGTAGGTGCACGAAGTAAGCACCAAAGACGCAACCGGCGCCCATCAGGGATGCGGGTTGTCCGGCTGCGTCTTTTGGAGTGGTGCAGTGGCTAACGCGATACCAGGTGTATCGAGTTAGAAACTCAAACCGGATTCATGGTGTAGCGCTCACGCGGAAGTCTTGCTTGGAATAATCCAGCCCGACCCGATTGGTGGCGTCGGTCGCCGTCACCATAAAGCGCACAAAGGCGCTGCTGGGAAAATTCGATGGGATAAGCCAGCGATATTGCCCGACGTTGCCCGGCAGTTCGATCAGCAGCATGTTGTAAGTCACGCCGCCATCCACCGAGAGCTTGACCTGAAATTTGTTGACCTGCGCGCCCGGATCGGTCGCCCAGGAAAGCGTGGCGTATTGCCCGGCGACCAATTGCGTGCCCGCCGCCGGCGCGATTAGCACGATATTGGGCGCGCCACTGAGCGTCACGACGATCTCCTGTTTGGCCGTGCGGATTTGCGCGCCCGAAGCGACGAACATCGGCGCGAACAGTTTGCCCGCCTGCGTCGTGTTGGGCGTGAAGGTGAACAAACCACGCACCGCGTCGAAGCTGGAGCCTTCGGGCAAGCCCGTGGCGGCCAGTGTCACCGGGCGGTTCTGGTCATCGGTTTTCTTCAGCAAAAAGCTCAAGCTTTGCCCGACCAGCAAACGCTTCGGCGTCAGTTCGCTGAGCGCCAGCGGACGCAACAGATTCGTATCGGCAAACAACCGCAATTCGGTCAGGTTGAAATAGTAATCGCCGCCCGGGTTGCGGTCTTCCCAATCGGTCTTTTGCACGCGCAGGTAACGGTACGTGCCGGTGTCGCCGACACCTACGCGCCAGGGTTGGCCCAGCGGGACGGCGTCGCTTTCGCGCATACCGAGCACAGTCGGGTTTTCAAACTCGGGCGTGTTGGAACCCAGCACGACGAAGTTGCGGCGGCAATTCGCTTGATCCATGTCCGGGCGGAAGAGGATTTCTATCCCGGCGATGCGATAGGCCGTGCCCAGATCGGTCTGCCACCATTCGGGCATGTGCGTGTTCGATTTGGAATGCCAGAGCGAGACCAGGTTATTCACCATCGTCTGCCCGTCATTACCAGACGCCGGATTGGCGGTCACGTCGGGCCAGATTTGCACGCTCGAGGCCGTGGCCGGTTTATTCAGCGCCACATTGCTCAGCGTCGCCGTGTTGGGAAAGGCCGTGGCCAGCGGCGGCACCGGCACGGCGAACACTTTGACCTCGGTCAGATTGAAGAACGATTGACCGCTGGCGTCAGCATCATTCGCTACGGTCTTGCGCACGCGGATGTAGCGGTACTTGGTCGCATCGCCAATGCCGACGGCCCATTTCTGGCCGAAGGGCACTGCCGTTACGCCGCGTCCGGTCAGCGCGACTGAGGTAGCGAAGCTCGCATCGTTGGAGCCGAGCACGACGAAGTTGCGGCGGCAATTCGGTTCATCCTTGTCGGGCCGGAAAATGATTTCGACGGCTTGCAGGCGCAAGGCCGCGCCCAGATCTACCTGCCACCATTCAAGCTGTCCGCTATTCAATGCTGAGTGCCAGGCCGAGGTGAGTGTGGGCGTGCGAATCACGCCGTCGTTCGCCGAGGGCGCGTCGCCGGTCACGCCCGTCACACCGCGCACGCTCGAAGCGATGACCGGACGTTTGAAAGCCGCATTGATCAGCCCCGACGTATTCGGCGCGGGGATTTCAGGCGGAACACCACCCGGACCAGGAGTAGGAGTAGGAGAAGGCCCCCCGCCGCCAGGAGGAATCGGCGAGGGATTGGGCTGTGGGGGCGGTAACACCACCGGCGTGCGCGGCAAGACCACCACATTCAATAGCTCAGGCAAGAGATCGTTGATGTTCAACGCCAGTTGTCCATAAGCTTTTGTCGAAGAGCCGGTGAATTGTGCTGAACGAAAACTGATCGTCGCGCGGAAGCTGGGTTGCACGCTCGTGCCATCGGGGATGTCGCGGTAAAAGGCATAGTCGCGGAACAATTGCCGCGCCTTGTCCCACAAATCCTGGCGGCCAGAAATGCGCGCACCGGCCACCACGACGGGCAAGCCCATGCCACCCAGATGCATGTTCAAATCTCCGGCCACGGCGTTTGGAGTCCAGAAATAACTGGTCCCCAACGGCAGATATTTGCCATCGGCCAACGTGCGTCCGCCCTGCAACGGCGGATTCGTCATGCCTTTGCCGATATACCAATCGGCCACGCGCACCAGATAAGCGGCCATGCGTTGGTCATTGGTCTCGCGCCAGAATTCGATCACGCCGTGTTGGGCGTAACCAGTCCAGGCCCACGGTTGCACGGCCTTGACCGACCAATCCACCGTTTGCGAAATGTAAAATCCTTTGCGCCCGAAAGATTCTTCGGTTTGGGCGAACAGGTAACAGTTGTCGCGCGCTTTGGCCAGATAGCGTATGTCGCCGGTGTAACGCCACGCCGCCATCAACGACAGTGTGGGCCAACCGAGCCAACGCGGTTCATTCCAACTCAACGCATTATCAAAGGTGAGATTCATGCGCTGAGCCGCTTCGCTGCCTGACAACGCTGATTCGCGCACGACCTCGTCGCCCGTCAGCGCCCAATACAGCCACATGCCTTCGATCCAGGTGTGGCTGGGTTTGGGTTCCAGGAAGCTGCCGTGGTCGCCCTTTTCATAAAAGGCCATGCCCTTGACGTTGTTGCCGCCTTCGCCGTCGAGGAAATCGTCGCCGTGGTAATGACCCCAATCGGCCCGGTAGCGCGTCAGTTCGCTGCCGAGTTGGAACGCGCGGGTGTCGCCCGTGCGCACGTATTCGCGCAGCAAGTTGAACGGCAGATCGTAGTGGAGGTTTGAATAACCATCGCCCCACGCCAGATCGCCGAAGTTACGCCAACCTAAATTTTCGCCAAACTCCGTGCTCTGCCGGTACTCGAAGATGGACTTCGGATTCGGGGCATTGCACACGGCCAGGTCATATGCGCTGGCCATCAATTTTTCATAACGGTTGCCGGCTTCACCCATTTCGGGATTGGTGTTGTAAACGCTCGACCAGTTGCGTTTCTCGACCAGCGCCGGACGCACTGCGCCCGTGCTGGCGAGGTAACCCGGATCGAGTTTCGCGCCCAGTGAATTGGTCAACGTCCGGCCCCGCGCCGTCTCGCGGCCCAGATAAAAATCGGTCGTCTTGGCGCGCGCGCCGTCGAACACATAGTCATCGCCAGTGTTCGGCAGCACGTTGAAGCGCAAGCCATTCGCATCGCCGAGCAATGCCTTCGGGAAATTTTCAGTGAATTCGGGCACCGAGATTTCGAGCAAGTTGCCGCCGCTGCCCGCGCTGAGCGTCGCGCCCGTCTGGTTTTGCGCCAGCCGGTTATGCGCATCTGTTGAAGTCAGCACCTGCACCGCACCGCTGGCTGTTCCGACGGTTGGAATCAGGGCGGATAGGCTGCGGAATAAGGCATGTTGCTCATACGTGCCTTTGTTCAAGTTGCGCGCGCTGAAACCGTAGCTGCCGTTGTTGGTCAATTGCAGCCGCACGCGCACGAACGGTTGATCGGCGTAAACATAATAGCGCAACGTAAAGCTCATCACCGGCAGCACGCGTGTGCCGCCGACGACGAAGCGCCCATCCTGCCGCACGACCACGCGCAAGGCATTGGCCTCTTCGATACGTGCGCTGTCCACCGCGAGCGCCGCCGTTTGCATGGTTTGCCCGGCGGTAGTGGCAACGACCTTTTCACCCGGCGTGTGTTGAATGGTCAGCGGCGCGCTGAATTGCAAGGTCTGATTCCGTGCATCGCGGATGGTGGCTGTTTCGGTCTCGACGGTCAGGTCGCGCACCTTGCTGCCCGCCGCGTGGCGAAAGCGCAACGGCGCGGCCAAACGCAAATCCTGCGTGCCGGGTACGGAACCGACAATGAACTCTTCGACGCGGGCCGTGCCTTCTTCGATGCGGTAGCGATGATTCGCCACCCAATCGTTCTGCCACATGACCAACCGGGCGCTGCCCGCGTCGGCGTCCCATCGCGTGGTGTCCACCTTTTCAAAGCGCACGCTCTCGCCCGCGCGCAACACGGTCGCATCGGTCACGGTGAATTGATTGATGGTGGTGTCAATGCGATTGACCAGCACCGCGCGCGGCACTTCGGCCTGCGCTGTCAACGCGGCGCGCAATTGTTCGACGCCGCCTTGCTTGAAGCTCTTGACCAATTCGCCGCCCAGCTTGGACATCTCGATTTCAAGCTGCGCGCTTTTCAGGCGAATGCTGGTGGCGGTTTCAGTGCGAGTGATGGCCGACGCGACAGACACGGTTTGCGGCGCACGCGTCAGATAGAAAACGCCAGCGGCTGCCGGTTTGAAATCCACCAGCACCCATTTGAGCGGTTTCGCCGCATCGCTCGCCAGCCCACGCCAGCGCGCCGTTGCGCGAATTTGTGAGGGCACCGGCGCGCCATTGGCGTCAATTACGCCAAGCTGCGCCGCCTCCGTCACGGCCGCTACTTCGCCGAGCGGGACGCCGAGCGTGACCGGCATTCCGGCCGACGCGGCGGCCACCGTCAGCGCAATGCGTACGGGCGGAGTTTGAGCCTGGGCTTCGAAGCGCTGCTCAAGCAGACACACTTCGACCGCCAGACTTAACAAAACCAACAGGACCGCAGTCCTAAATAACGTCGAACGGGATGCTTTCCGACGAAGAGGCGGGAGAGTTAAAGAAGAGCAAACAGCGAACAAACGGGATATACGACCGCGCTGGGGGTAAACAGCTCGGCCAACCCGGATACGTGTAGGATACATTTGGCACCATCCCTACGGGGAAAATATCCGGGGCACCTGGAATTTGATTGTCAAAACAGGGTTGTGAAGAAAGCAGATTACTGAGGGAGTTTGGGCTGGCTCCGGATTAACTGGCGTAATGGCATTCGTTCGCGATCAAAGCGAGTGGGCCCGACGACGCAATCAATCTTTCATGAAAAATCGGCCTACCGGAAAGACACGGCCGACCTGTCAAAAGAACCTTTTACTACCTACTCTGCTCGGAACGGGATGTAACGATCCCGACCTTAACACAGCCCTGCCAGAATCAAAAAGAAAAAAGTTCGGCCACAACTGCACGCACTGCGGGCAAGACTTTTCAAAAGACTTGTCAACAGGGGATGAGCTGTTGGCCTGAACTGGCAGTGGTCAAAGCGCGGCGACTCTGTTTGGTAGGTGTGTTGTTGCGGTCGCCTTTTGTGAGTTTGTTCGTCGTCGGAAAGTTAGGTTGAATGCGCCTTGCACTCCGAAGTGGACGAACGCCGCAAACGTTACACGCACAGCCTGGCTTTTGCCGCAGATCAACGCAGATCAACGCAGTTGACTGACAGTAGACATTATCGGGATTAGCGGTTGAAGCGGTACGGGGAGCGGTAGCGACTTGGTTACTGCGTGAGCTAAGCCCGCTAGCCGGCACCAGGTCGCTGCCGCTTCCCGTACCGCACTGCTACAGCACTCCGTTGCAATCTATTCCCGATAATGTCCGGTGTTGATCTGCGTTTTTCAGCGTTGATCTGCGGCAAGACTTTTTTGCTTTGCGGAAACGTACTTTCGCGCAAGCTCACCGTCACGGTGTTACGCCTTGCGGAGAATTCTGTTAAGTTGCGCCGGTGACTCACTCATCCCTTTCCAACGCAGACTGGTTCAAGCAACGTTATGCGCGCAGCGCCGCGCTAGCGCTGGTCTGGCTCTGGCTTTACCACGATGTCATCCGCCGTCTGGTGGACGATTGGCGCGTGGATGAAAACTATTCGCACGGCTTTTTGATTCCGTTCATCAGCGGCTATGCGATTTGGACACAGCGGCAACGCTTGAACGCGCTGCCGTTTCAACCGCGCCTGCTGCTGGGCAGTGCCATCGTAACGCTGGCGGTGGCCTTTCACTTGGCCGGTGTTTTGACGGGCGAACTGTATGCGTCACGGCTTTCGCTGGTGCTTTCGCTGGCCGGGCTGGCGTTGTATTTCGGCGGCTGGGCTTGGTTGCGCGCGCTGGCCTTTCCGATTGGATTGTTATTGCTGGCACTGCCGGTGCCTTCGATCATTTTCAATCCGCTGGCGTTTCAGTTGCAGTTGCTGGCTTCCGATTACGCCACGCGCGTGATTCAACTCTGCGGCATCCCGGCCTTGCGCGAAGGCAACATCATCGAACTCGCTGCGCTGAAATTGCAGGTCGTCGAAGCCTGCAGCGGCATTCGTTCGCTGATGACCTTGGCGACGCTGGCGGTGGTCTACGGTTATTTTTTTGAACGGCACTGGTGGCGGTGCGTCGTGTTGGTGCTGGCCGTGCCGCCGATTGCGGTGTTGACCAATGCGGCGCGCGTGGCGGTCACGGGCGTACTGGCGCATACGCAAGGCGTGGCTGTGGCCGAAGGCTTCCTACACGGCTTTTCCGGCACGCTGGTGTTTGTGGCCGCTGTCTTGTTGTTGCTGGCTGGCGCGCAAGCGCTGGGATTTGCGGCCGGATTTGTGCGCCGTACGGCACCGCGCGCGTGAGCAAGCGGAGCCGTCAATGCGTGCGCATTGGGTAAGACTTGCGGACGCCCGCTTGCTGACGCGCGCGGTACTGTACCTATTGCGTAATGTTGCAACCCCTGGCTTGACTATCGTTCTTGAGTCGTTACCATAGCGCCGCCGCGTTCCCCGCAAGCGCGGCAATGCATCCACCGCAGCTTTACGGACGAAGGAGAAAGCAGTGACCCTTAAGCAATCCCGCCGCATTTTCAGCGCCTTGCTCATCACCTTATTCATTGCGCTGTCCACACTCACGCCGCAAGCGACCCCGCAGGCAGTGACCGATGAGCGCGCCACCTACGACCGGTTGACGCATCATTACGTGCAGGGCATGGAACTGATCCGCGATAATTTCTTCGAGCAGCCCGAATATGAAGTGCTGACGCGCGCGGCCATCGCGGGGATGTTGCGCACGCTCGATCCGCACTCCAATTTTTTCGACAAGAAATCTTTTGAAGAAACGCGCAATGAGCAACGCAGCCAGTATTACGGCATCGGCGCTTCGATTCAGCAGCGCTTCGGCGGCGTTTACATCATGGAGCCGTTCAAGGACACGCCCGCCGCGCGCGCCGGGTTGCGTTACGGCGACCTGATCGTGGCCATTGACGACAAGAATACCGAGAAATGGAACTCCGATCAGGTGCGCGACAATCTGCGCGGCGAATTGGGTACCGAAGTCAAAGTCACCGTCAAACGCGCCGGCCTCGAAAAGCCCCTCGTCGTGAAGCTGGAACGCGGCGCGGTTGATCTGCCTTCGATCTCGAACGCCTTTATCGTTAAACCGGGGATTGGTTACATCGCCGTGTCGCGCGGTTTTCATTCGACGACCAGCGATGAATTGGGCGCGGCGATTGCCAGTTTGAAAGAACAAGGCATGCAACAACTCGTGCTCGATCTGCGCGGCAATCCGGGCGGCTTTCTGGAGCAGGCGATTCGCGTCTCGGACAAGTTTTTGCAGCGCGGCCAAGCGGTCGTTTCGGTGCGCGAGCGCGAAGGGCGCACGACCGAACGCAACCGCGATTACGCCGCCGAATCGGGCGCGCCCGAAGCCTTCCCCATGACCATCCTGATTGACGAAGGCACCGCCTCGGCTTCTGAAATCGTGGCGGGCGCGATGCAGGATCACGACCGCGCGCTGATTATCGGCGAAAACAGTTTCGGCAAAGGCCTGGTGCAGACGATCTTCAATCTGCCCGAAGGCTGCGGGTTGACGCTGACGACCGCGCGCTATTACACGCCGAGCGGACGCCTGATTCAGCGCGATTATTCAAACGGTTCGATCTATGAATACCATTTCCGCCGCACGGCCAATGGCGAAGCCGCCGCGCCCATCGCTGAAAAACGCGAAACGCGCAAGACCGATTTGGGCCGCCCGGTGTATGGCGGCGGCGGCATCGAACCTGACGTGACTGTCGCCAGCGGCACGATCACGCAAGCGCAATTCAATTTGTGGACGACGGGTCTGTTCCTGTTTGTGCGCGACCTGCTGGCGGGCCGCGTCAAAGGCTTCGAACAGTTCAAACGCGAGGGCGTAGAGTTCGACCACCAGCCGCTACCCAACGAATTC
>JANOWX010000587.1:0-2160 GCA_031418175.1 Acidobacteriota bacterium
CGCAGCGCTTCCAGCGTGCGATCTTGGCATCAGATGGAATAATGCCGAAGGAAAACCCTCCGGCATTGCTCGGTTGGCGCCAAGACCGCACGCTGGAAGCGCTGCGTACCCAGGTTACAGCGGCACACGCATGCTGTTGACGATCTCGGTCAAAATCTCTTCGGCCTCTTCGCCGTGATGCAGGCGGCTGGCGTAGCGGGAATTGACGACGACGCGATGGCCGCAGACCGGGCCGACCAGCCGTTTGATGTCGTCGGCCAGGCAATAATCGCGCTCTTCGGTCAAGGCCAACGCCTGGGCCGCGCGATAGAGCGACAAGGCCCCGCGCGGACTGACGCCCAGTTCCAGCTTTTCAGAATGCCGCGTGGCGTTGACGATCTGCATTAGGTAATCGAGCAGCGCCTCATCCAGCCGCACCGCGCGCACTTCTTCCTGCAAATCCAGCACGTCGTCGGCCGTCATCAGCGGCACGACGCGTTCAATCGGATGGCGCTGCGCCTGCTGCCGCAAAATCTGTTTCTCTTCGTCCACTGCCGGATAGCCCATGCGGATGCGCATCAGAAAGCGATCCAACTGCGATTCGGGCAGCGGGTAAGTGCCGTGATGTTCGAGCGGGTTTTGCGTCGCCAGCACCAGAAACGGGCGCGGCAGGTCGTAGGTTTGATTCTCGATGGTCGCGCGGCCTTCGGACATGGCTTCGAGCAAACTGCTTTGCGTCTTGGGCGTGGTGCGGTTGATCTCGTCGGCCAGGATGATGTTGGCGAAGATGGGGCCGGGCTTGAATTCAAAATCGCCCGTCTGCTGATTGAACACCGACACGCCGACGATGTCAGACGGCAACAAATCGCTGGTGAACTGAATGCGCTGGAAACTGCCGTCCAGACAGCGCGCCAGCGTTTGCGCCAGCGTGGTCTTGCCGACGCCGGGCACGTCTTCGACCAGCAGATGCCCGCCCGCCAGCAGCGCAGTGATGGCGAGTTGCACCACTTCGGATTTGCCGCGAATGACGCTCTCGATGGTCTGTTGCAGTTCGCGCAGCCGCGCCGTGGTAGTGGTAATCAATGCTTCCTCACACGATGAATTCGACTTGCCCGCAGGCTTACCGGCAACGGCGGCGAATCTATCACACGGCGGTGAAGGCGGCAAAATTGCGCGCGTGTCAGGCGCGGCGCGGGGTATACGAAGTCAAAGTTGAAACCCGACGGCTGAGTATGGCCACGCGCTTTGCCCTGAAAGGGCAGGATTCAATAGCCGTGGGCATCGCCCACGGAAAGAGGCGAGTGCCTGCCCGGCCCTGAAAGGGCCGCATTCATCCTTACAATGCGGCCCTTTCAGGGCCGTGAAATCCTGCGCGTCCTGCCGTGGGCGATGCCCACGGCTATTGAATCCTGCCCTTTCAGGGCAAAGCGTTTCAACTTTGACTTCGTACACCCTCGCGGCGCAATACTTTGACGCGTAGCCGCCTTGTCCTTTACGCTGCCGCCGCCTTGGCGTGGCGCGTGGTACTGTATGTCTTTAGCCCCAGCCGTCATGCCCATCATTTTTCACCGCTCAGGAGGAACAACAGATGAAATGGAGTAAGTGGCTCGACAATTGGGATATGACTTCGCTCAAAATTTCCGCCGGTTTTCTGGACATGGAATGGAAGCCGCAGGACGAAGACAAGGCCGCCGCCTGGGCTTTGTATATCGAATTGCTCACGCGCATCACGACACAACCCTTACCCGACGAGCACGGCGACGAAAAGACGGCGCTCGCCAGCGTGCACGCCTTGTTCGGCCTGACGCGCGAAATCATCAAGGCGAATGGCCGCCATTGCCTCGAGTTCACCAAGATCGCCGTGGTCGTGTTGAATCAGGTCATCCGCCCGTTCACCGCCAAGTGGCATAAGAAATTATTGGCCGGAGCGTTTGAGAATCCGGTTGAGTGCCTGGCCTTCCGCCAGGAATTGACCGCGTTGCAGGCGAAATTGCGTAATTTCACGAAGATGCTCGCGGATATGGCGGGCGTCGAAGACCTGACCGCGTTGGAAATCGAATAGGTAGTGGGGAAGGCCGTGCCACCGTGTCAGTAGCCCGACCCGGGGGGGGGGGCGGCGGCGGGTAAAACCCCCCGGGTTAATACCCAACAACCCCACCCACACCGTCCGGGGAAAGAAAC
>JANOWX010000588.1:0-10265 GCA_031418175.1 Acidobacteriota bacterium
GCGCGGGGTTGTCAGCGTCGTAAATTGAGTAAGTCGCGCTTTGCGTTTGGGATTCGGTCAGATTTTTGCGGAAGAGCATTTCGCCATTGCCCTCGGCATTCACGACGAAATAGTAGGCCGCGTCTTTTGTCCACAGCGTCAGCGCCCAGCCCAAATTCGCCAACCCGGTTTCGAGCGGGAAGTAAACCTGCTGCGCGCGAATCTCGTCGTCAAAGGGGCCGCGTTCAAAGATGAGCGTGTGGCCGTCCTCGCCTTTGCCTTTGAGTTTCAAGGTGACGGGATCGAGTTTGAGGCCGATGGTTGCTGCGGCATTGGCGATGGCTTGCGCGGCTTCGAGGTTGGGCGAAGCCGCCAACTCACTCACGTTAATGCCCGCCGCCAGCGTATTGACCAGCCGCACGATTTCGCCATGCGGCGTCAGGCACGCGCGCAATTCACCCGCGAATACCGGGATGTTGTTGAATTGCTGTTCCAACGTCAGCCAGCCCAGATTGCCCGCCGGATTGGTGTAATCGCCCATGTTATTCAACGCGGCGATCTGCGCCTGACTCAACCCAAACAGCGCCGCATTGCGCGATAGAAAGCCTTTGACGACCAATTCGCGCGCGTGATTGGAAGGCGCGCTCAGCAACGCCGCGCCGCGCAAATCGGTGCCGATGATTTCAGGCGTGCCGGTCGCCGGGCTGGGCAAGACCTGCAACGCCGGCACGCTGTTTTGCAAATCGGCCTGTGCGCCGCGTATGCCGAAGACCGTCGCCGCATTGCGCGCCGCCTGTTGCGGCGACAGTTTCAAACGCAACTGCGCGCGCGCCGCCGAAGCGGCTTTCGATTCGTCGGTGCGCACGTCGTAGTTGGCGATTTCGTCGGCGGTTTCGCCGAAGCTGCGCGGGTTTTGCGCGGCGTTCAAGGGCAAATTCCAAAGGGTGATCGAGCAGGTGAGGAGGAGTAGAAGAATAAGTAGGGCAAAACGGTTCATCAAACGTCCTTTCCGCACAGTCAGCGGCTGTCTTGGCAAGCCTCGGGGCGGCTTGGGGCAAACGAAATTTCGGGGCAGCCAGTGAATAAAGAAAAATGGTTTGTCGCGTCGCGGCTGGCGGATGTCCAGCCCTGAGAAAAATACGCCGCCAGAGATGTCTCAGAGTAGCGGGGCGTTGCTTGACTTCGCTGCAAAGGGACAAATCAGGTAGTTTTACCTGTGTAACCAGGGGGCGGATCTGCAGGCTTGCCTGCCGCAAAACGCTGCTAAACATCATTGCGGACACTCTAAATCAGGACAGGGGAATCGCACCCGCAAGCGCCAATGAACGCGTCAGGCGCAGGTGTTTAGAGTTCAAGCTTTAGCTTGTCCGGGCGTGCGCTATTGGCGCTGCTCGCGCGCTGACGGCGCGTCCGGACAAGCTAAAGCCTGAACTCTAAACACCTGCTTGCCCGCGCCTCATTTTTGTCTGTGTGCCAAACCGGGTTGTGCTGGTTTAGCAAGCTTCCGAAACTCACACGGTTCAGCCGACAAGGTTCAGCTAGTTTGAGACTGCCGATTCAGCCGCCCGGTATTTGCGGTTGGGCGACCCCACAGGCGGGCTGAAACGGCCACCGGCAATCTGTTCCAACCTTCATGCAAACAACCTGCGGCGGGCAGGGCTGCCAGACATGTGTCCGCGCGTCAGTGACGGCACAAAGGAGAATTCATCATGCAGAACCAAGCCAGCTTTCAATCTTCGTGTAAACAATCTACCCGTGGGCCGCATTGCTTCAGTCAAGCGTGGCGCGCGGCGCGGCGTTGGTGTGCTTACTTGTTGGTTGCGGCGTCCTTTGGCGCAGCGGCGCAATTGTTGGTGTGGGGTTTCGGCGCGTCATACACAACGGCGGCATCGCGCGCCGCCGCACCGTCGTTCGCCACCATCACGGTCAACAGCACGGATGACACGGCGGTGGAAGGCGATGCGAAATGCACGTTGCGCGAGGCGATCAATAATGCCAATGCGGGCAGCGATGCGACGGGCGGAGATTGTATGGCGGGGACGGCGGGGGTGGACACGATTGTGTTTGCCATAGGCACTGGAACGCCGGCCATCAATTTTATCAACAGTCTGCCGACCATCTTCACCCAAGTCATCATTGATGGAGGCGCTGACAAGGTCATCTTGAATGGGGAAAACGTCACGACCTTTAACAGCGGCCTCACGCTTTATGGCTCTGGCAGCATTTTGCGCAACCTGGTGATTCATGGGTTTAGTGACAATGTAGGCGTCGAATTATCCGGCAGCGGCGGCCATCAAGTTGAAAACTGTTACATTGGGACAGATGCTGCGGGTAATACGGCCAAGGCCAATCGCATTGGTATCAGCGTCGCTTCTCCCAACAACACTATCGGGCCGGGCAACGTGATTTCCGGCAATGCAGGTTACGGCGTGGTTGTGAGCTACGCGGGCAATGTGCTCAAAGGCAATTGCATCGGCACGAATGCGGCGGGCACGGCAGCGATTCCCAATAACACCAACAGCGGCGGCGCGGGGGTTTATGTAACAAGTGCGCCGAACACAACGATTGGCGGCACCATGGCGGCTGACCGCAATCTCATTTCGGGCAACGGCACGGCGGGCAACATCAACTTCGGCATACGCGTGGCGAACTCCGCCGCCACGATTCGCGGCAATTACATCGGCACGACAAAGGATGGGACGGCGGCGTTGGGGAATGTGGGTTATGGCGTTGGCTTTGAGGATTCCGCCGGTTCGACCGTCCGGGATAACGTCATTTCCGGCAATGCGCTTGGCTTGGCGTTGTTCGGCAGCGGCACGAGCGGCAATACGATCAAGGGCAACCTGATCGGACGCAATGCGGCCGACACCGCCAATGTGGCTAACACCAGCCTCGGCATTACCATCGCCGGGGGGCCGCTGAACAACACCATCGGCGGAATCATGGCGGAAGACGCCAACGTGATCGCGGGCAATGGGGGCCCTGGGGTCTATGTGGCCGGCGGCGCGACGGGCAACGCCATTCTGCGCAACTCGATTTATGACAACACGCAATTGGGCATTGATCTTACAAACGACTTTCAAGGTGTAACGCCCAACGACGCGGGTGATGGCGACACGGGCGCGAACAACCTGCAAAACTTCCCCGCGCTCGATTTCGTCACCAGCAACAATGTTATTGCCGGTTCGCTCGATAGCACGACCGGCAACGCCGCTTATCCGATTCGCGTGGATTTTTATGGCAGCACGGCTTGCGACCCGTCAGGGCATGGCGAAGGCGAAGCCTGGATTACCGCCATCAGCTTGACCGGACCAGGCACGATTGTATTTATGGCGCCGATTGATCCGCTCAAGCCTTTCATCACGGCGACGGCGACGGATGCCAACGGCAATACGTCGGAATTCTCGCGCTGCAAGCGCGTCAACCGGCTGCCCGCGCTTACCGCGAATGCCGCGACGCGGGCGGCCGGGAGCGGGGCGAGTAACGCAATCATCGGCACGGTCAGCGATTTGGATCAAACGGCCAATACGCTGACGGTGCTGGTGGACAACAACATCAATTCAACCGTCAATGGGGTGACGGTATCGAACCTGACGATTGATGCGGCGGGCAATGTGCGCGCCGACATCGCCACGACGTGCGCGGCTGCCAACGCCAGCTTTACGCTCAAGGTCAAAGACAATGCTTTTGAAGAAGCGACCGCGACACTCAATGTGACAGTGACGGCCAATACGCCGCCGACGCTGACATACAACAATCCGCCCTCCATCAACAGTGGCGGCGCAACGACCGTCACGCCTGCCACCGGGCCGAGCGACAACGGCAGCATCACCGGCTACATCGTGCAAAGCCAGGGCACTTACACCGGCACGATTTCGGTCAATCCCAGCACGGGCGTGGTTTCAATCAGCAATGCCGGGCCTGTCGGCTCGCATACCATCACGATTCGCGCGACCGACAATTGCGGTGTGCCGAGGGATGCGACCTTTACGCTGACAGTGGCGTCAAGCTGTCCGGCCATTACGGTGTTTCCGACGGCGGCGACTTTGCAACCGTTTGGCGTAGTCGGAACTCTCGGACTGACGATCTTCCTGTCCGCAATTGGCGGCGTCACGCCCTACACCTTTAGCGACCCAACCAACGGGCGCCCGCCGGGCACAACGATTTCACTCGTCAGCGGTTCATGGCGGCTCAGCGGCCTGCCGACTGCGCCAGGCATCTTTACCTTTCCGGTGCTCGCCACCGATAACAACGGTTGCACAGGGACAACGACGCTCACGCTGGTCGTGCATTCGGTCACGCCGTCGCTCATCGTCACGACCACCGCCGACGAGAACGGTACCGGGTCAGCCTGTTCATTGCGCGAAGCGATTACGGCGGCCAACACGAACCTGGCATTTGGCGGGTGCGGTGCGGGAGTGGCCGGGCGCGATACGATTGGCTTCAGCTTGCCAGCCGCGCCAACTTACACCATCAATGTGAGCACTGAATTGCCGGATATTCGCGAGCCGCTTTATCTGAATGGGTTGACGGGCGATCCGCTTTTCCCGCGCGTGGAATTGAACGGCGCGCTAGTGACCACAGGGAACCGCAATGGCCTCTTCGTTACAGCCAATCTTTGTTATCTCAAGAGTCTGGTCATCAATCGGTTCAGCGGCTTTGGCATCGAGCTTTGGGGCGGCACCGGCCAGGGCGACCGGAGCGTGATCGAGGATTGTTGGATTGGCCTTGGGGCTGACGGGGCCGTCGCGGGGAATGGAACGGGCATCTATGTGTTTGGGGGCGCCGATATTAATCGCATCGTCGGCAATGTCATTTCGGGCAATTCCGTAGGTGTGCAGATTGATTCGGCCTTCAACAATTTCCTCATCAATAATCGGATCGGCACAACGTCCGACGTCAGCGGAAACAACCCGGCTGGCAATCAATTCGGCGTCGTCATCGGCAACGCCACCTTCAATCAGGCCAGCAGCAACACAATTGCGCACAACACCGACACCGGCGTGTACATTCACTCGACCGGCGTGGCAGCCAACGGCAATCGCCTGAACGGTAATCGCATCTTCAACAATGCCAGGCTCGGCATTGATCTGGCGCAAACGGCGAATTTCGATTTTGGCGTCACGCCCAACGATCCGGGCGACGCTGATACCGGGCCGAACCGCTTGCAAAACTATCCGGTGCTGACCGGCGTTTCGGCGACCGGCGTCGTGACGGGCACGCTCAACAGCACGCCCAGCACCGCCATTCGGTTGGAATTCTTCGCCAACGCGACTTGCGATCCCAGCGGCCAAGGCGAGGGCGACACCTTTCTCGGCTCGTTGAACGTGACACCCAATGCGAGCGGCGATGTCAGCTTTACGACTGCCGCCTTCACGCTGCCCCTGGGCAAACCGTTCGTGACGGCCATTGCAATTGGGAATGCAAGCAGCAACTCGGGCGACACTTCGGAGTTTTCCAATTGCGTGACGAATTGCGTCATGCCCGCTCTCACCACGCAGCCCGCCAATCAAACCGGCGCAATCGGCGGCGTCGTCAGTTTCAGCGCCGCCGCCAGTGGCACGCCCGCGCCCACCGTGCAATGGCAAGTCAGCACGGACAACGGCGCGACGTTCGGCAACGTCAGCGGCGCGACCAATCTCACGCTCACGCTGACGAACCTGCTGATCACGCAAAACGGCCAACTTTACCGCGCCGTTTTCACCAACTCGTGCGGCACGGTGACCAGCGCCAGTGCCGTGCTCACGGTGGTCAATACCGGCATTGGGCCGAACGTCGTCCCCGTGTTGCCGCCGGGCAGTCCGGGGATTGTCTTTGCCAGCGTCGCCCAACCTGGCAACACGTATATCACACCGATCAATGCGGGCTTGGTGGGGCCGTTCCCGCCGGGCGTGGTGCTGCCGGGCTTCAACGTCGCGTATGAGATCACGACCGACGCGCTCTTTACTGGTTTCGTCATTGTGACCTTCGACGTGCCACCGGCGGTTGATCCGGCTGTCTTTGATAAGTTGCGGGTCTACCACAAAGAAAACGGCGTACTGGTAGATCGCACGATCCTGCCGCCCAACAATCCCGCGCCGAATTTTCAGTTGAAGAAAATCAGCGCGCTGGTCAGTTCGTTCTCTCCCTTCGTTGTCGCCGGATTGGTGACGACACCCAGCCTGGGCGTGGCGGCTGCGCCCGCCGCGACGACCTTCGGGCAAGCCGCCACCTTTACGGCTTCGGTTAGCAGCGGGAACCTGCCGGTCGTGCAGGGCAGCGTTACATTCAAGGAAGGCGCGGCCGTGCTGGCCGGACCGATGCCGCTCAACGCCAGCGGCCAGGCCAGTTTCAACACGGCGGCGCTGACGGTCGGCACGCACACGATCACGGCGGAATACAGCGGCGCAACGCTTTTCACCACAGCCAGCGGCAATACCGCATTCACGGTCAACTGTCCGAATATTACGGTCAGCCCAGCCAGTTTGACGGCCATCAATGCTTTCGCGTCTTACAGCCAGACCTTCACGGCCACGGGCGTTTTTGGCGGGTCGGCTGTGTATAGCGTCAGCAGCGGCATGTTGCCGGCAGGCTTGACGCTGACGTCCGCAGGCGTGTTGAGTGGCACGCTGACCGCGCCGGGCACCTACAACTTCGGCATCAAGGCGACCGACTCGTTCAGTTGTTTCGGCGCGCAAGCCTACACGCTGGTGGTCAACTGCGTGCCGCTCGTGTTGACTCCGGCGGCCTTGCCGGGCGGACAAGCGGGCGTGGCGTACAACCAGCAACTGGGCGCAACCAATAGCAATGGGCAGATCACGTATGCAGTGATCGGCGGCGCGCTGCCCAATGGTTTTACGCTGAGCCGCGCGGGAGCGCTCAGCGGCACAACGAGCGCCACCGGCACGGCCAATTTCACGATCAACGCGCAGGATGCCAGCGGTTGCATGGGCACGGCGAATTATGGGCTAAGCATCGGCTGCCCCACGATCACCCTGGCTGATCTGCCAGCCGCGACGGCGGGCACGGCCTATAACCAAATGCTCAGCGCCACACCGGCGGGCGGCAACTACAGCTTTACTTTGACAAGCGGCCCGTTGCCGCCGGGCTTGAACTTGAACAACGGCGTCCTCAGCGGCACGCCCACACAAGCGGGCAGCTTCAGCTTCGCTATTACCGCGACAGGCTTCGGCAGTTGCTCACAAGCGCAGACCTACAGCTTTACCGTCAACTGTCCCACCGTGACGGTCAATCCGGCCACGTTGCCCAACGGTGTGACCGGCAGCGCGTATAGCCCGCAAACCCTCAGCGCCCTTCCAACCGGCACGATCTATAGCTTCGCGGTTACGCAAGGGCAGTTGCCGCCTGGCTTGACGTTGAATGGCGGTGTACTCAGCGGCACCCCAACGGCGGCGGGGAATTACAGCTTCAGCATTACCGCGACGGGCTGGGGCAATTGCGCGGGCGGGCGCGCCTATTCGCTGCTCATCACCGGCACCTGTGCGCCCATCACGGTCAATCCGGCCACGTTGCTGGGCGGCACGCTGGGCGCGGCTTACAACCAGACACTCAGCGCGGCGGGCGGCACGGGTTCTTACACCTTCAGCATTCCAAACGGCGTTTTACCGCCGGGGCTGACGCTTGACGCGAATTCCGGCGTGCTGAGCGGCGCGCCGATGCAAGGGGTGACGGCTGTATTTACGGTTAGGGCGACGAGCGCCAGCGGCTGTAGCGGGCAGCGGCAGTACGTGCTGAGCATCGCTTGCGGCACGCTGAACTGGTCGCCCGCCACGCTGCCTGGCGGGGTAGCGGGCCAGCCTTATAGCCAGCAACTCAGCGTCAGTCCGGCCAGCAATGCCACATTCAGTTTGTTGCTGGGCCAGTTGCCGCCGGGCTTCACGCTCAGCAACGCGGGCTTGCTCAGCGGCGTCAGCAGCAACGCTGGCAACTATACCTTCACGCTCAAAGCGGTGGCGGGCAGTTGCCAGAGCACCAAGGCGTATGTGTTGACGCTCAGCAATATGCTGGCTGTGCGCGGCGATTTCGACGGCGACGGCCAGAGCGATCCTTACAACTGGAGCGAGAAGGATGGCCGCTGGCGGATTGTGCGCAGCAGTGACGACAAGTTGCAGGACTTCGTTTTCGGCACAACGGGCGATGTCAGCGCGCCGGGCGATTATGACGGCGATGGCAAGTGGGACGCGGCCGTCTTCCGTCCGTCGAACGGCACCTGGTATGCGCGGCTCAGCGGCAACGGGCGGGACATGGTCAAAGCCTGGGGCGACGCGGCGGATACACCGGTGCCCGCCGATTACGACGGCGACGGTAAAACCGATCTGGCCGTCTGGCGCGGCGCTGAAGGCGGCTGGTATGTCTGGCGCAGTTCTGATGGGGCGTATCAGGGCGAAGCCTGGGGGACGGCCAAGGCGCCTTATCAAGACGTGCCCGTGCCGGGCGATTACGACGGCGATGGCAAATGCGACCTCGCCGTGTTCCGGCGCGGAGACGGCACTTGGTACATCAAGCAGAGCCGCACGGGCCAAACCCTGGTGCGCGCCTGGGGTTTGGCGACCGACGTGCCCGTGCCCGCCGATTACGACGGCGACGGCCGCACCGACATCGCCGTCTGGCGCGGCCAGGAAGGCCATTGGTACATCATCGGCAGCGCCGGCAATTCGATCAGCAGCAAAGCCTGGGGCAGCCAACTCGCGCCGTATTTCGACGCGGCAGTACCGGGCGATTACGACGGCGATGGCAAGGCGGATGTGGCCGTCTGCCGCCAGGGCAACACCTGGTTCATCGTGAAAAGCTCGGATGGCGGGGTGCTGACTAAACAACTGCAATAAAGGCGGCTTAGCCATGGCTGACGCCTGTGCCGCAAGTTACGGGCATGAGGGTCAACCGGCAAGCTGATAAAAACGGCTAGCCATCTGACGCTGCGCCGGTAGGCGGAGTTCTGTTTTCAAGCCAAAGCTGATTACCAACGCAATTGAGAAAAGGAAAAGCTATGAACTATTCGATTATTCAACCCGCGAAACATTTCTTTCAGCTCCGTTCACGGCGGTGGTTACTGCTGCTGTTGGCCGGTGTATTGCTGGGCCTATGCGTCAAATCCTTTCGCCACGCTCAACTGGCGACAGCGGAATCGGTCAGCTTGCGCGGCCAGGCGGCGCTGGACCACCTGAAAGCGAATGGCTCCGATGAGTCGTTGGGGTCGGCGTTGCAAGCGGCGCGGTATCAAGTGCAGTGGGTTGAAAAACCGTTGGCGACACGCCTCGGCAGTGCCTGGGAAGCGGCCAATCCGGCTCAGCATTTGAATGCTTATTTCACGGCTCAGGGCGTTACGCTGACAGGCTTAGACCAGGGTCGCGCCACCGTCGCACAGCCAAAAACGCGGTGGGAGTTGGGGCTTCGGCTCGTCCAGTATGGCTATGGGGAACAGCTTTTTCCGTTGCAGAGCGGCGCAATGCGGTCGGTGGGGAAACGCGTGGAAATCGCGCATAGCCTAAAGGGTGCGGCCCAAACCAGCCTGACCGAATGGTACGTCAATGACGCGGCAGGCCTGGAGCAGGGTTTTACCCTGGCGGCGCGGCCCGCGACCGCCGCCCCTGCCGCACCGTTGCGCTTGCAATTGCAAGTCACTGGCGATCTGCGGGCGGAAACAGACGAAACCGGTCAAAGCCTGGTTTTCAAAAATCAGTCCGGTATGCGGCTGCTGCGTTACGCCAAGCTGCTGGCCTGGGATGCCAGGCAGCAGCCTGTGCCGGTCAGTATGCAGTTGCGTGGCCAGTCAATTTGGTTTGAAGTGAACGACGCCAATGCCATATATCCGTTGACGATTGATCCGACTTTCACTGAGTTCAACAAACTGGTCGCCAACGATGGCGCGGTTAATGACCTGTTTGGCAGCGCGGTTGCGGTGGCTGGCGATACCGCTATCATTGGTGCGCCGGGCGATGACACCTTGCGTGGCGCGGTTTATGTCTTTGTCAAAACGGGCGCGAATTGGAGCTTTCAACAAAAGCTGACGGCCAGCGATGGCGGGCCGGGTGACCAGTTTGGCATTTCAGTTGCCGTGAGCGGGAATCTGGCCGTTGTCGGGCAAGTTGCCAACGGTGAATTCGCGGTGCATCCGTTTCGCGGCGGAGCTTACATCTTTGTACGTTCGGGTGTGACCTGGACGCAGCAACAATTGCTGACCAGCAGTTTGTTTGATGACCAGTACGGCGTGGCGGTGGGAATCAGCGGCACGCTAGCCGTGGTGGGCGCGCCAACCGACAACACCGGCGCTTTCAACAAGGGCGCGG
>JANOWX010000589.1:0-5499 GCA_031418175.1 Acidobacteriota bacterium
TCTGGCTGAAGCCAAGCCCAAAGCCAAGACCTATTACGAGACGATCCTGCTCGAATTTTTGCGGGAGCAGTTGCAAGGCAAGTAGAACTGCGCAAATGGTGTCAGTAGCCCGACCGTGAGGGAGGGCTGGCTTGGCACCGAGCGGTCTGATTGTAAGCTCGCCCTTGTAAGCTCGCCCTCCCTCACGATCGGGCTACTGACACGCCGCAAAGAGGCCGATTTGCTGGCGGCCCCGATTTTCACTATAGTCCCGCCATCGCGCTACACCCTGAACTAACTGACCGGACAGGCGACGGCGTCCCCGTTACAAAACGCCGGCCTGCCCCACAAACCAAAAAGGATAACCGGCCATGAAAAAATTTAGCGCCCCGCTGATTTTCAGCCTGGCTCTGATCACGCTTTTCACACACTCCACTTACGCCCAAAGTAACGGGCAAATCTCTGGCAAAGTCACCGACCGCACGGCGGGCGCGCTCGCCTCTGCTAAGGTCACCCTGAAAAATCTGGCAACCCAAACCGAATTGACCGCCGCCACCGACAAGGATGGCAAATACGCATTCGACAACATTGCCATTGGCTTGTATCGCCTGCGCGTCGAACAGGCGGGCTTCTCGATTGCCGCGCGCAACGTCACGCTGGCCGAGGCGGGCGAAAAGCTCGAAGCCAATTTCGACCTCGCGCCCGGCAGCATCAGCGATCAGGTTTCGGTCACGGCCGCGCGCGGCGAACGCGACACGCTGGAAGTATCAGTGCGCACCGAAGCCGTCGGCAGCGAGGAATTGCAACGCCAGAACGCCACCACGACGCAGGACACGCTGCTCAAAGTGCCCAACGTCACCATCGTCGGCAACGGCCCATTTCAACAGCGCCCCCGGCTGCGCGGTCTGGATTCGTCGCGCATTTTGATTTTGGTGGATGGCGAACGGCTCAACACCACGCGCGTGGCGACCGACCGCGCGGGCGTGGAAATCGGCCTGGCCGACCCCTCCAATTTGCAAAGCGTCGAAGTCATCAGCGGTTCGGGTTCGGTGCTGTACGGCACCGACGCGCTGTCGGGCACGATCAATTTCATCTCGCACCAGCCGCAACCTAGCGCCAAGCTGCGCGTGGGCGTCGGCCTCAACACCTTTTATTCAAGCAACGAAGACGGGCGGCGCGGCACGGCGGAATGGAGCCTGTCGGGCAAACGTTTTGCGCTACGTTTTTCAGGGATGCTCGAACGCTACGCCAATTACCACGCGGGCGAATCGTTTGCCGAATCGAGCGCGCCGTTCATCAACCGCGTGACGGTGTTCAGTACGACGCCGGCGGCAGCGTTGGCGCCGCCGCGCGGGCTGGTCACCCAGCAGATTTTTGGCGGGGTCTTCCCAGACAATTTCAACGCGCCCTTTACGCGCACGAGTTCCGAAATCCCCAACTCCAACTCGCACGGTAATGCTTTCAGCGGCGTGGGTCGGCTCTTTTTCACCGACAACGACGTGTTGCGCGCGAGTTGGAACCGGCGGCGCAACGACAACATCGGCTTTGCCGACTTCACGCCGAAGTTCTTCTCTGGCGCGTTTAGCTCGCCCTTTAGCAATCTCGACAAATACGGCTTGCGTTACCAAAAGAGCGGTCTCACACCGTGGTTCACCGGGTTTTCGATCAATGCCTATCATCAGCAACAGGATCGCGTGCTGCACACTGAGTTGACGGCTTTCGCCATCAGCGGCCCACCACAACGAGGGTCCGAAACGATCACGCGCGTGGAGGTGTTGAGCGACACGCGGCAAAACGTGAAAAGTTACGGTTACGACGTGCAGGCCAATTTCCACTTCGCCAAGCGCAACATCCTGACCGCGGGGACCAGCTTCTTCCGCGATCACAGCCGCGACTCGCGCGTTTCGCGCACGCGCGTGAATCTGGCCGGCGCAGCCTTAATCCCACCCGCACCGCCGACGTTCATCCCGATTGGTGTGCTGTTGGCGGATACCACCAGCTTCCCGCAACGCGTACCAAAATCGAATTTCGACAACTACGGCTTTTTCGTGCAGGACGAAGTGGACGTGACCAAACGGCTGCGCATTATCGGCGGGTTGCGCGTGGACCGGTTTAACGTCGAGTCGCTCAACACGCCCGGTTATAACCCTGTGCTGGCGGGACTGACCACGGCCACGCCAGCGGTTGATTTGTCGAAGCTGCCCAGCGTCAACGGCACTTCGATCAATCGCACCACGGTCACCGGCGACATTGGCGCGGTCATTCGTGTCACTGACGATTTCAGTTTGTCCGGGCGCGTGGGCCGCAGTTACCGCCATCCGAACCTGGAAGAATTGTTTTTCGCCGGCCCGGCCACGGTGGGCAGCATCATTCCCAACATCACGGTTAAACCCGAAACCGGCATCAACGTCGACCTGAGCGCCAAGCTGCGGAAGGCGAATTACGCGGCCTCGTTCAGCTACTTCAACAACAACTACAACGATTTCATCTCGACCGAACCCGTCACGCGCGCAGCGCAACCGACGGGCCTGATCTCCCAGGCGCTCAACTTCGCCAAAGTGCGCATTCAAGGCTTCGAGCTGGATGGCGAATACAGCCACCGTCTGGGCAGCACCGTGTTGACGCCGTTTTTGACGCTGGCGTACCTGCGCGGCGACATCAAAGAAGCGGTTTCGCCCTTCACCGGCGCGCGCCTGAACAACGTCCCAGCGGACAATATCTCACCGCTCAAAGCGGTGGTGGGCTTCCGTTGGATGACCAGCAGCAACCGCTGGTGGACGGAATACAATGTGCGCGCCCAAGCCCACGTCGAGCGCGTCTCGCCGCTGCTGGCCGATTCGCCGTCTCTGATCGTGCAGGATTTGTTCAGCCTGGCGGGTTTCGGCATTCACACCTGGCGCGGCGGCTACAATTTCAACCGCGAGCACGGGCGCGTGGCGTTGACGCTGGGCCTGGAGAATTTCACCAACGAGTTTTTCCGGGAGCAGTTCCAGTTCGCGCCGGCGCGCGGGCGTTCGTTCACGGTGGGGCTGGTGTTGAAGTATTTCTAGGCAGCAGTGCAGTACCGCGCACGTGAGCAGCGGCAATCCACCGCTTGCTCACGCGCGCGGTACCGTACGCATCGGAGCAATATGCAGTTCATCAATCCACGCACCGATTTCGCCTTCAAGAAAATCTTCGGGTCGGCGCAGAGCAAGCCGATCCTGCTGAGCTTTCTCAACGCCCTGCTGCACGACGAACGACCCGTGATCGTGGATTTGGAGATCATTGACCCATACTTGGCGCCGAAGATTCAGGGTGTGAAAGACACCTTTGTGGACGTGCGCGCGCGCTTGCAGGACGGGCGCTCGGTCATTATCGAAATGCAGGTGCTGAACGACGCGGGCTTCGAGAAACGGGTGCTCTACAACGCGGCCAAATCCTATTCGACCCAGTTACAGCCTTACGTGCAATTGTGCGCGGTGGTGGCGCTGACCATCACCGATTTCGTGATGTTCCCGGAACACGCCGAAGTGCAATCGGCTTATGTGCTGAAAGAGAAAACACGGCTGACCGATTATCGCGAAGGTGACCTGGAGCTGGTTTTTGTGGAATTGCCGAAGTTTCAAAAACAGTTGGATGAGTTGGCTGGCGTTAAAGAAAAGTGGTTGTACTTTTTGCGCCACGCGCCGGATTTGAAGCTGGTTCCCGCGGCAATGGAGCAAGTGCCCGAACTCAACGCCGCTTTTCAAATGGCTAACGAAGCGAACATGACCACCGAAGAACTGCACGCCCAGGAAATGAAGCTGTACTGGATCAACTCCCAGCGCAGTCAGGTGGAACATGGCAAAGCCGAAGGGCGGGCCGAAGGCTTGGCTGAAGGGCGCGCCGATGGTTTGGCTGAAGGCCGCGCCGATGGTTTAGCCGAAGGCTTGGCTGAAGGCCGCGCGTTGGTGCGCGCAAACCAATGCGCCACCGCCCGCCAAATGCTAGGACAAATGACTGACCAACAAATCACCGCCCTCACCGGCCTGCCGCTGGCGGAGGTTATCGCCTTGCGCGCGGAGGAGTAGACGAGATGTGGTTCCTCGATCCGAAAACCGATATCGCCTTCACCAAAATTTTCGCCGGGGCGCACAGCAAGCCGATGCGTTGTTTACTCTTATTCTTGTTTTTCAGCGGCAGCGCCTTTGCGCAAACGCCGGGCGCCTTCGACCCCGCCGCCTACTTCCCCATCCGGCAAGGCGACGCCTGGACCTATGACTGGCAATTGCGCGCGGGCCAGGCAGCGCCGCAAACCTCCAAACGCACGCGCGCCTTCGAAGGCCGCGAATTCGTCAACACCGGCAACGTAGACAAGCTGGCCAGCGAGAACGGCGATTACGCCTTGTTCTCGCTGGATGAGCGCGGGCTGCTGTTGCACGGCGCGGCGGAATATGGCCGCGATGTGCGCTTCATTTTCGATCCGCCCATCACAGTGCTGACGGCGCAGATGCAAACGGGGCAGCCGCTCGTCAACACGCAACTGGCTGAAAACGGCAAGACGCCGCGCCGCTTCACGACCTTGCTGGAAGGCGTCGCAAGCATCGAAACGCCGCTCGGCAAATTCAACGACTGCCTGAAAGTCTCGTGGGCGATGGATGATGAGACGGCGCAGCAAAAAACCACCTATTACCTGGCCATAGGCGTCGGCATCGTCGCCTATGCCATCGAAGTCAAAACGAAAAAGGACGGCAGCGTTGCATTGAACGTGGACGCGCGGCTGCGGCTGGCGCAGTTGCAGGGCAAGACCTTTGCGCGGCTGGCCGACCTGCAGCTTTTCACCAACAGCAAAGCCGCCAGCGCCGAAAACGCCAAAGCCCGCGCCTTCTTTCGCAAGGCGCACGAAGCCACGTACACCTGGGATAAAAAGTTTCCCGGCTTCGAGGCCGCGTTCACGTTGAAGCGCGCGGACGCGCCCGACGTGAGCGGCACGCTGCGCATCACCAAACAATCGCAAGTCGAAGTGCAGTGCCCTGACGCCAAGGCCAAAGCGCAGATGCACGCCGAGTTGAGCCAGTTCGTCAATTACCGCCAAAGTAAAAATTTCGATGAACACTACGGCGCGGACAAGGCCAAGATCGGCTTGGGCGAGGCAAATGGCGAACTGACCGAGATCATCGTCAGCGATGAAGAGGCCGCCGGCTCGAGCTTCTGGCTGCGCGAGCGCGAGATCGTGCGCATCGCGCGCTCGCACGGGCGGGTGCGTTTCGTCAATCAGGTCAAAAATTTTAAGACCGAAGACGGCCGTTTCATCGCTAACGAGGCCGAGTTGACTTATTATTCCAACGAATCCGGCGCGGTCGCCGGAGTAACCCGGTATCAGGATCGGTATGAAAAGGCCGGCGGCTATTGGTTGCCGCTGGGCCGCCGGAAGAGCGAAACCGCCAAAGACAAGACGGTGACGCTCGAACTGAATTTGAGTAATGTGCGCTATCTGAAATAGCGCGAAGCTTGAGTTGGCCTCGACGCGCAGCGTCTTTGGAGTGCGCGCGGCACAGG
>JANOWX010000590.1:0-4115 GCA_031418175.1 Acidobacteriota bacterium
CAGTCCGTACACGGCGCTTTATAACGTGACCGGACAGCCTTCGATGTCGGCGCCATTGTCTTGGACGAGCAATGGCTTGCCGGTGGGCGTGATGTTTTCGGCACGGTTTGGCGATGAGGTGACGCTCTTTCGGCTGGCCGCGCAGCTTGAAAAGGCGCAACCCTGGGCGAGACGCCGCCCAAAACTCTAAAATTTGAATGTAATCGAATACGGGCAAAGCTCACGAAAAGATGGCGGTGTAAGAACCGTCTGACATTTTCGTAATCCGCAAGCGGACAGAGACAGTTACCCCAAGCAACTGTCAAAGCATTCCATCTGTTCCCGACAATTCGAGCTTGCCTAATTTCTAGTCATCCTGCCACAGGCCTGGATTCCCTGTTTCCCGCGACAGGTCTGTGCACACACGGCAGGAAAACCCTTCAACAGGAGAATCAAAATGCAGCGAGTCTTATGGCATACCCTTCGCGCCACCATGTTGTTGGCACTTTGTAGTGTGATGGCCCCTACAGTACTGGCGCAGCAGGGGGGCGTCAGTGGCGCCATCAACGACAGCGCCAATGCGGCAGTCACAACGGCGACGGTGGAATTGATCAATCTGGCCTCGAACAGCATTCGCAGCGCGCGCGTTGACGGCAGCGGCAAATTCAATTTCAACGACGTTGCGCCGGGCCAATACCGGCTGGTCGTCAAAGCGCCCGGTTACAACGAATCGGGCCGTGGCATTACGGTGGAGAAAGCGCCGTTGAGTGAAAACTTCGAACTCAGCGTCGGTAACATCAAAGACGTCGTCACCATCACGGCCAATCGCGGCCTGACCGCCGATGCTGACATCCCGCTCAACGTTTCGGTCGAAACCGCGCAATCCATTGACGAAAAACTGGCCGTCAGTCCGGGCGAGATTTTGAAAGACACGCCGAGCCTGTTCGTCTTCAACAGCAATTCGCCGCTCAGTTCGCCCAATTTGCGCGGCTTGCAGGCGAGCCGCGTGTTGTTGGTCGTTGACGGCGAGCGCGTCAACAATTCGCGCACCGAGATTCAAACCTTCGGCGCGTCGCTGGGCAGTTACATTGACACCTTCAACGTCGAGAACGTCGAAGTCATCGCGGGCGCGGGCTCGTCGCTCTATGGCACCGATTCGCTGACCGGCACGGTCAATTTCACGACCAAGGAACCGGCGCGGCCCGACAAAGGCTGGATTCTCGGCGGCAAGTTTCAGGGGCTGTATAGCTCCAACGAAACCGGCCGCAAGGGCAATGTGACGGTCAATCTGTCCAATCCCAAATTCGCCATAAACTGGTCGGGCACGCTCTACCGCTTCGACAACTATCATTTCGGCGATCCGGGCAGCGGGCAGGATGTCGGCTTGGCCGCGATCAAAAAGCAGCAGGACGAATTGAAGTATCTGTCGAACAGCAACACCAGCCGCCAGGATTTCGAGATCAGCGACAATTTCGTGAAAAACTTCGGGCTGGGCGTGCCGCAAAACAGCACGCGCACGACGGTGCAAAATTCGTTGAGCCACGGCGCGAACGGCTTCTGGAACATGTGGCTGCATCCGGCGGACAAGCATTCGATTCGCTTGAAAGCGCAAAACAACCGGCTCGGTTATTACGGTTTCCCGATTCAAGCCCCGGCCTATTGGCACGATCTGCAATGGACTTCGTTTGAGAAGAACGACAAGTACGGCGTGCGTTATAACGGCGTCGAATTCGGCGGCGCGCTCAAACGGCTGGCCGGTGGCTATTACCGGCAAAAGCTGGTGCGCCCGATTGATAACATCACGCTCGTGACGCCCGCCGTGCGCCCGGTCTGCATTCGCGGGCTGTTTGAATCCGCCGCGAATTGCACGGCGGCAAATCAGGCGATCTTCCAAACCGTCACGCGCCCGTCGGCCTTGACCTTTAACAAACAAGTCGTCGTCACCAACGGCGCTGACGCGCAGGCGACCTTTCAGTTAGTGCCGAAAAACAACCTGATCGTGGGCTATCAATTCTGGCGCGACAAATCGGGCGACGAATTGAATAGCAGCGTTTACAACACGACGCCGGGCACGCCGGGCCGCGCGGTGCCGGTCTTTTCGCCCTTCGCCGGTTACACGCTGAACACCGCCATCCCGGTGATTTCGGGCAAGGGCACGGCGGATAGCTACAACCAGGAGAGCGCGGTTTTCTTTGCCGACGAGCACGACTTTACGCGCTGGCTGAAAGTCTCGCTGAGCTATCGTTTCAGCCATTTCACCAGCAAGGTCTTTCCCGCCACGGGCTTTCCATTGGCGGGCGGACGCGCGGCGATTGCCGGGCCGGCACCCGTGGGAATTGATCTGAGCGGCGCAACGCCCATCGCCCCGGCGGTCAACGGCACGGGCGAAGTGACGTTCACGAACAATGCGCATACTGGCAGCCTGGCGCTGATTGGACGGCCTATGAACGGCGTCAGTGTGTTTGGCCGCGTCGGCAACAGCGTGCGTATTCCGGCGTTGATCGAAACTTTCTTCTTCCGTGTTTTCAATTTCGGCACGTTCGCGTTCATCTTCTACCCGAATGCCAATATCAAACCCGAACGCGGCGTCAACGTAGACGCGGGCGTCAAGGTCACGAAGCGTTACTTCCGCGCCGGATTGACGTATTACAACAACACCTATACCAACTTCATCGAACAGAGCCCCCAGATCTTGCAAGCGGGCGGCCCTGGCACGGTGACCGACCGCATCAACCAAGAGTTGCGCACCAACTTCGGCTTCTCGCTCTGGTTGCAACGCCGCAACACGGGCCGCGCGCGCACGGAGGGGGTGGAAGGCGAATTCGAGGTGCCGATCAGCCTGGGCAGCGCCGGTTCGCTCAATCTCTCGAACAACATGAGCTGGCAGCATGGCAAAGACCTGACGCCGACCTACGCGCAACGCTGCGCGCTGGATCGGCAGGCGGTTTACAACGGTTATGCCGGCAACAAGTTCTTCGACTTCGGCACGCAATCGGCCACTACCGGCGGCGCGAATTGTCCACTGACGGGTGTGCCCGCCAATGTTTACTCCGACGTTCCGTTTGAACGCCTCGTGCCGTTCATGGCCTCGACGACGTTGCGTTATCAGGAACCGAAGGGCCACTTGTTCGCCGAATTGAACGCGCGCCAGCGCACGCGCATTCACCGGCTCGATCCCGACTTGCAGGAAAACTTCCTGCGCTTCGGCTATTTCACCATGCGCAGCCTGGCGGGCGTGACGACGTATAGCGCGCGCGGCGGCTATTCGTGGTACCGCGAGAATGGCCGTCTGGCGCTGAACCTGGCGCTCGATAATTTGAGCGACAAGTTTTACGCCGAGCCGTTCCAATACACGGCGGCGCGCGGCCGCAGTCTGAGCGTCGGCTTCACGGTCGAATCATTCAATCTGCTGAAGCTTTTCAAGTAGCTTACCCAATGGCCTGGCGAAGCCTGTGGAGTGCGTGCGGCACAGGCCGCCGCTTTGGTAGTCCCTTGATCGCTCAATCACGAAGCCTTGGCTCTCGCGCTATCGTTCGCCTTGGCATCGGCCGCTTTGGTAGTCCCTTGATCGCTCAATCACGAAGGGCATACCAAAGCGGCGGCCCGTGCCGCACGCACTCCACAGGCTTCGCCAGCTTTTATCCAGCATGGAATTTGATCCGCAAAAGGTCGCGCACACCCTCGTGGTCGGCGCGCGCGCGCTCGAACATTTCAAAGTCGGCCTGGAAACCGGCCAGTGGCAAGCGTTCTTCGCCATGCTGGCCGACGATTTCACGCTCTATTTTCCGCACGGCAAGTTTCAAGGGTTGAGTGTGGGCAAGGCCAAGGGCGAAGAGTTTTTTCACCTCGTTACCGAAGCCTTTGGCGGCTGTCTGACCATCACCGAAGTCATGCGCGTCGCGGCGAGCGAGACCACGTTCATCTTCGAGTTTCGCAACGAAGGCCAATTGCGCGGAGCTGAATACAAAAACCGCGTGACGATTTCATGGGATATTCGCGGTGAGCAGATTGTGGCGGCGCGCGAATACTTTGGCAGCGACGGCAAATCGAATTGATCCACCGTAGGGGCAGACCTGTGTGTCTGCCCCGGTCGCTATTGACAACTTGATTCGGCCTAACGCCACCGGGGCAGACAC
>JANOWX010000591.1:0-12124 GCA_031418175.1 Acidobacteriota bacterium
CCGGTTCTGTAGGTACTGTGACTATACTTTGAATCATGTACGATCCTCAGCTTGAGTTACTTGAGTATTGATAAACAGCTACTCGCGCACCCAGCCTGGTGTTAGAGGGCACGATTCGTGGGGTAAAATTGCGGCGCAACAAATTCTTTAGCTTTCAAGCAAGTTGTCTTGGCGCCGGGCACAAGCCTGGCATGAAAAAATCAATTGGTATCTGCGGGAAGTAATGAAGGCAGGTATTATTATTTGGGTCGGAGCCGCAGTTGTTACTAATTGTTACTGCAAGACAGCAATACCATCCAAATCAGCAAGAAGCATGCCGCAGAACTGAATTTAGCAGAGGATTACTTACGGTGAAACGCAGTAACAATTGTGCATTTTTACTGGAGGAGCGGCAGCAGCTTGCAGGCTCTCACTGCCACCAGAGGAAGGCGAACCTAATGTTCCGCTTCACCTACACCATAAACCACCCGCTACGAATATCAGCTACCATCAACCCAATCCATAACACCTTTTCCTTTCTGCACACAGTGCAGCTTCACCAAAACACCTGGGTTCGCATAACATCGAAGCCCACCAACTGCGGAACGAGTAATTCCGACTAAAAGTGCGCGGACACAAATCAGGATTACTCTTAGTTAAAGCGGGCGGAGTATAGCTATTTCTGAAAACCGCCGCAACCATTAAATTATCAGGTTTTCTCCTAATCAGCGATAAAACATCTCCTTACCCGATGCACGCTGGTGAGCTTACAAAGAATCTCCACTTTGTCCGACATGGGATGTCAGACAATTCCCTATGCGCCTTCAATGAATCACTGGCAGTAAGCATATGCTCTCAAACAGCAAACGCCGCGTTACAGCCATTTGTTATTAGTCACACGCTCTTCTTAAGCTCCGCCTCACTACTGCAAGCTGTTTTTTGGTTATTACCGCCCTGCATCAACCGCGCTTGGATTGCGCTTAACACTTCACTATGGTTTCATCGCCACGCTCGATTTTTACTTACAAACTGGCTGCAAGTGCTACCCCACCGAAGCATTCAACGCTTGCCATTATGGCCTGCTGTGTTTATGCAAGTGGGCAAGCCAGCGACTAACAGACGACTGAATAACAGGCGCAACATTCAGACCTGCTCGAACCAGGGAAGAACTGGCGAATGACGAGGCTTTCACGCGAACAACTATGGATCCCATCACACATGGCTTACTGGGCGCGACACTAGCGAAAACGACAATGTGGCGGCGCGTGCCGCACGGCGTGGGAATCATCGGCGCGGTCGGCGCGATGGCTCCTGATCTGGATATACTGATTTGGTCGCCCAATGACCCGACGGTGGGGTGGCTGTATCATCGCCACTTCACCCACGGCTTGCTTTTTATCCCGCTGGTTGGGCTGCTTGCCGCGCTGCCCTTCCTGTGGCTGAAGCGTTACGCCGGGCAGCGCGGCGCGGTCACACTCGCGGCGCTTATCGGTGGCGCGACCCATACGCTGCTCGATTCGCTGACGACGTATGGCACACAGCAGTTGTGGCCCTTCGCCGACACGCGCGTGACCTGGGATGCGATGCCGATTGTTGATCCGATTTATTCATTGCTGCTGGTCGCCGGGCTGGTCATTTCGGCGAAAACCCGAAAAATAAATGGCGTGCGTTGGGGCTTGGCGTTGGCGCTGCTCTATGTTTGCTTCGGATTCTGGCAACATCACCGGGGGTTGCTGTTACAACGCGAGTTGCTGACGCTGCGGAAACACCAGCCAACCCAGGCGCGCGTGTTGCCGGCCCCTGGCTGGCTGGTGTTTTGGCGCTCGCTTTATATCGCCGACGGCCGACTTTACGCAGACGGCATTCAGATCCCGTGGTCTGGCGAAGCCAAGGTTTTACCGGGCGCTTCAGCCGACGCCGTAACCTTCGCCGATTTACCCGCGCCAGCACAGGCGCAGGCTGAAACACGGCGTCAGTTCGAAATCCTGGCTTGGTTTGCGGGCGGCTATCTGGCCCCAGTGCCCGGCAATGCCAACGCCATCGGGGATATGCGCATCACGGGCGCGGTGGAAAGCCTCACCCCGCTCTGGGGCCTGCAATTCGACGCGGCAGCAGGGCTGCCACAGCGGTGGAGTCCAACAACTGAGAATAGCGAGCCCGTGCGCGATTATCGCGGCTTGTTGCATGGGTTGTTGTATGGTGACGAACGCTACCAACCTTTATCCACGCTGAAACAACGCTAGCGTTGGGCCGCTAACCGGCGCTCACGACCAGCCCGGTATCGGCCAGAAAATCGAGCGGGTGTAATTCCGCCAGCAAGCCAGCCTCATAAGCGAGTTCAAAATACTGCTGCAGCCCGGCACGGTTCTCTTTGTCCAAGTCGTAATTGACGTTCTCGCGCAGATACGTCAGCAAATCGGCGTAGGGAAATTGCAGTTCAGCGGCGTAACTGGCCGCCAATTCTTCCAACTGCTCCAACCCTTCCAGTTTGGCCGCCTGAAAATCGCGCACGAGCGCGGGCGCTTCATACGCCGCGTCTGCCCGGACAGCCCAAACCGCAAAGACAAACGGCCAGCCGGTCAGCGCGCGCCATTCTTCGGCCAGGTCGTAAATCCGCAGGCCGAGCTGATCCGCCGTCGCAGCCAGGCGCAACGCCGGATCGCCAATCACCAGCGCCGCGTCGCTGGCTTCCAGCATATTTTCGCAGCCGAGCGCCGCGTTGGGCGTCCGTTCCACAAAGCGCGGCTGCACGCCATAGCGTTTGGCCAGCAGGATTTTGACCAGGGCCTGCGAACTGCGCGAGGCAGTATCCAAGGTGACGGTTTGCACCTCTTGCAAAGGCCCGCGCGCCGCCAGCAAGACGCTGCGCACCTTCCCTTTTGAAGCGACAGCAACATTTGGAATGAGTTTCAAACCAGGGATGCGCTGATACTCAATGACCGGGATCAGGGCAATCTCAACCTGCCCGGCGGCCAGCAACGCGGCGCAGCGCGCCGGGGCGGCATCCCCGATAAACGCGTAACGATCACGCAAGCTACCCTGCGCAAAGCTGTAAACCAAGGGCGCGGAATTGAGATAGGTCGAAGCGGCGATACGCATAAAAGTCCTTTGCAACGGCTAAGCTGAACCTGTCTTAAAACGGGGCCAACCCGACCCTGTGAGCCTTTCGATGAACTGTGGAACGTATTGTAACACGCCACTGTTAGCAGGCTGGAACTGATGTAAATTCTAGCAATTAAAGGCTTCACCAGCGTGAAAAATAGTTGTAGACACTTTTGGAAACTGTGCTATATTGCGCCCGTTTCCTCCTCAAAAAATTCCAAAACGGAATCAAAAAACAACTCTCTCGAAAGGACTGGACTGGTTTATGTTGAAGTTGTCCGCATATGCTCTGCGTTCCCTACAAGAGCTGGACGAGATCGGCCGCGAAGCGGTCGAGCAAATGGTACGCGCGCACATCCGTGCGTGCCGTTTGAACGGGTTCCAGCCCGAAAACCTTGAACGGGTTTATCAGGAAGCGATTGAAATCATCAGACTCGAGGGCCCGCCGGTCAAAGAGCCCAGTTTTGTACCCAGCAAGTACGAACCTACGCGCCGCTACGAACAGTATCGCAGCCCCAGAGCGCTCTAGTATTTTTCAAACTTTCAGGCTTCTGAGAGCAGCTACCGCAACAGTAGCTGCTCTTTTCTTTTCAGGGGCAGCTTCGCCGAGTTGCTTCCGTCATTTGCTTCTAAGGATGCGGTCTCGGATAATGACGTTCGTTGATCGTGATCCCTCTGGGACGCCCCGAGCGTCTCTCAATTACAGACCAAACAATCAACGTTTACAGACCCTAGCAAGATCAAGAAAGGTAGCAAATCTATGAGCAAGAAATTTACCACCACTTTGTTTGCGTTCGCGCTGATGCTCGCGTTGAGCGTCATGGCGGCGGCGCAAGATAGTCACAAGTCGGTCACCTTGACCGGCAACATTCTCGACGTGGCCTGTTCCGCCAAAGCGACGACGGCTGAGGCGGCGGCCAATCATAAGAAAGGCTGCGCGCTTTCTCCGGGCTGTTCCAAGAGCGGCTACGGCGTTTATGCCGACGGCCAGTTCGTCGCGTTTGACGAAGCGGGATCGGCCAAGGCCAAAGAAGCGCTCGAAAAGACCAGCAAGGCCAATGGCGCGAAGTTCAAAGTCATGGGCATGGTCCACGATGGCAAGATGATGGTCGAGAGCATCAGCGAAGTCGAATAACTGCCAGAAACGCGCGTCGGTAACGGCGCGTAAACTGGCAACAGGGGCGAGGGGCGAGGATGGCTTTTGAGCATCTCGCCCCTTCTCTTTTCCCGCCAATCAACAATGGTCGTGCGCGTCAAAAACCGGTTGGGTCAGGACACCTGGCAAGGCTTTTCCGCGCGCGCCGTTTGATGGACCAGCATTACCACCAGCCGCTTGCCTGTAATCGAAGTCTGCTTCGAAGTCGGCTTTGCCAGCCCCGGCTCATTCAGCACGCTCTTTCGCTAGGTCGCTGGCATTTCGCCCACCCATTACCGCGCCCGTTTCGACCAGCCGCATCCGCTTTCACCGCCCAGCGGCCTTATGGCTTTGAAGCAGTATTCAAAGACAATTCTGGCAACTGGTTCGCCCTGACACAGCACAAACAAAACTAGCGCGAAGGAGCGTTGCCCATCAACACAAAACTTATTTATTCACGCGCTAGTCACGTTACCTCTCTTGCGCCGCCGCCTTCATCGCCGGAATGTACATCCGCTCCGCATACTCTTTCACCATCCGCCGCGCGCTATAAGCCGGGGCAGCGTTGCGAATCGCTTCTTTCATCACCTTGACCCAGCCGCGCGGGACGCCGTCGGAGTCGCGGTCGAAATAGAGCGGGACGACTTCCTGTTCCAGCACGCGGTAAAGTTCGACGGCATCGGCTTCGTCCTGCTCATCTTCACTGATAGCTTCGGGGCTGATCCCCTCCGGCACGCGCGGGTCAATCGCCCAGCCGTTGGTGCCGTGGTAGCCTTCGTACCACCAGCCGTCCAGCACGCTCAGGTGTGGGACGCCGTTGAGCGCGGCTTTCTGGCCGCTGGTGCCACTAGCTTCCAGGGGGCGGCGCGGGTTGTTGAGCCAGATGTCTACGCCGCGATAAAAATACTTGGCGACGTGGATGTCGTAGTTTTCGATGAAGGCGACGCGCCCGCCGATGTGGTGGTCGCGCGCGAAGTTGTACAGTTCGTGAATCAGGTTCTTGCCCGGATTGTCCGCCGGGTGGGCCTTGCCCGCGAAGATGATCTGCACCGGACGCCATTCGTTATGCAGGATGTGTTTCAGCCGTTCCAATTGGCGGAAGATCAACAGCGCGCGTTTGTAAGTCGCAAAGCGCCGCGCAAAGCCAATCGTCAAAGCATTCGGATCAAGCAACGTCCCCGAAGTCAGCACCTTGACCGGTCCGGCTTCCTCACCCATCCAACCGCGCCGCGCGCGTTCGCGCATGAAATTGAAGAGGCGGTTTTTCAAATGCGTATGCGCTTGCCACAACTCTTCGTCGGGCATGTCGCGCAGCCGTTCCCACAACGCCGGTTCGTCGTGATGCTCCAGCCAATCCGGCCCCAGGTATTTGGCGTAGAGCCGATCCAGGCGCGGCGCGATCCAGGTCGGGCTGTGCACGCCGTTGGTGACGTGCGTGATGGGCACCTCGTCTACTTTCTTTTCCGGCCAGAGCGATTGCCACATCTGGCGCGAGACTGCGCCGTGCAGCTTGCTCACGCCGTTGCGTTTGCCGCTCAAGCGCAAGGCCAGCGCAGTCATATTGAAATTCATCCCGCCGTGCCCGTCGTTATAGCCGCCCAGCAGCAGGAACTGTTCGCGATCCAGGCCCATCTCATCCCAGAAACCGGCGAAATGCTTTTCGACCAGCCAGAACGGGAAAGCGTCGTGGCCGGCCGGCACCGGCGTGTGCGTGGTGAAAATCGTCGTGGCTTTGACGCGTTCGACCGCTTCGTTGAAACCGAGGCCGCCCTGCACAAAATTGCGCACGCGTTCGAGCAACATAAAGGCCGCGTGGCCTTCGTTGGCGTGGAAGACCGCCGGGCGAATGCCAAGGCGTTCGAGCATGCGAATGCCGCCGATGCCCAGCACCATTTCCTGCGCAATGCGCGTTTCCTGATCACCGCCGTAAAGCCGCGCCGACAGTTCGCGATCCCAGGGCGTGTTCTCTTCGACATCGGTGTCCATCAGATAGAGCGAGACCACGCCGACATTCACCCGCCACACGGCCACGTGAATTGCGCGGCCATCAAGCGCGAGCTTCAACAAGCCGCCTTCGCTCGCGCGCGTAATCACCGGCGAGATCGGCGCGGCATCATAGTTGAAGCGTTCGTAATAGGCTTCCTGCCGCCCTTCCGCCGTGATGCGCTGTTTGAAATAACCTTGCGGATAAACAAAGCCGATGCCGACCAGCGGCAAGCCCAGGTCGCTGGCTTCTTTGCAATGATCGCCGGCCAGAATGCCCAGACCGCCCGAATAGATCGGCAACGAAATATGCAAACCGAACTCCGCCGAGAAATAAGCAATCGTGTGCCCGGCCAACTCGGCATGTTTTTCGGTGAACCACGCGCCCCGCGCTGTCAGGCAGCGATCCAGTGCCAGCACGATGCCGTCGTAGCGGCGCAAAAAACGCGGATCGGCCGCCGCCGCGTCCAGTTTGGCTTGCGGCATCTGTTGCAACATCGCCACCGGGTTGTGCTGCGTCAATTCCCAGAGCGTGCGATCCAGGCTCTGAAACAGTTCCGAAGCGTCCAGCCGCCAGCTCCACCACAAATTGTGCGCCAACTCATTCAGCCGGCCGATGCGCGCCGGCAGTTTGATTTCCGAAACAACGGTTGTGCTCATGTCTAAATGTCTTTCTGAAATGGGATGCGGGGTTCGCTCGGTCGGGGACGACGAGCAATGAGAGTAGCAGGCACTCTACTGAACGCGGCACGCCTGCGTCAACCAATGAAACCGGCGCGTTTGCGCGTGTCTTTGACGGCCTAAAGGACAACCTGCGGCAAGTTGCCAGGCGGCGATTCTTTGTTATAGTGAGCGCGCTTTTCTCCCCGCCCGTCTTGCTGAGGATTGAGGATTCACGATGAGGCAATACCACGACCTGCTGCGCCATGTGTTGGAACACGGCGTACACAAAGACGACCGCACCGGCACCGGCACGCGCTCGGTCTTCGGCTATCAAATGCGCTTCGATTTGCAGCAGGGCTTCCCGCTGGTCACGACCAAAAAGCTGCACCTCAAATCCATCCTGCACGAATTGCTTTGGTTTTTGCGCGGCGACACCAATAACAAGTTGCTTGAAAAAGAAGGAGTGACGATCTGGCGGGATTGGGCACGCGCGGATGGCTCGCTCGGGCCGATTTATGGCAAGCAATGGCGGCGCTGGGAACATCTCGAATATGTCGTCCCGCAATTCTTTGAACCGCCCAGCGTCGCCAAGCAGCCCGGCTTCGTTGCCGGAGTCGGCTTTGGCACTGAGCGGCGCAATGAAAGTGGCTGGAACAAACACCTCTACAGCGTCTGGAACGAAATGCTGCACCGTTGCTATAACCCGGCGCGCAAACATTATGCAGACTACGGCGGGCGGCAGATCTTTGTGGTGGAACGCTGGCATAACTTCAATCACTTTCTGGCCGATGCCCCACACTTGCCGAATGGCGTGTTGAAGCGGGAGTATCCCGCCGAATACGAACTCGACAAAGACTACTACGCGACCAATCAATACGGCCCGCAAACCTGCCTTTGGCTGACCCGCAAGGAACAAAATCTCAACACGCGGCGCGGGCGCGTCGTGCTCGCCACTACGCCCTGGCACGAGCAGTTTGTCACGATGGATGTCGCCGGGCTGTGCCGCGATTACGGCTTGGATGAGTCCTCGGTTTACAAATGCGTGCGCGGCGAAAAGGCAGCCTATAAAGGCTGGACTTTCAAACCGCACGAAGTGGCGAGCGGGACGATTCCGCGCGTGCGCGTGCTCGATCAGGTCAAAGAGGTGATTGCGACGCTCAAACACAATCCTGACTCGCGCCGCATCCTCATCAGTTCCTGGAATGTCAGCGATATCGAACGCATGGCGTTGCCGCCTTGCCACGTGATGTTTCAGTTCTATGTGACAAACGGCAAACTCTCTTGCCAGCTTTACCAACGCTCCGCCGACATCTTTCTGGGCGTGCCCTTCAACATCGCTTCGTATGCGCTGCTGACGCTGATGGTCGCACAGGTTTGCGGCTTGCAGCCGGGCGAATTCATCCACACGCTGGGCGACGCGCACCTGTATCTGAATCACTTGGAGCAAGCGCGGCTGCAACTGACGCGCGCGCCGCTGCCGCTGCCGCAAATGAAACTCAATCCGGCCATCACGGACATCTTCGCGTTCAAGTATGAAGACTTCGAGTTGGCCGATTACCAATTCCACCCCCACATCAAAGCGGCGGTGGCCGTATGATCGTCTCGTTAATTGCGGCGCTGGATCGCCGCCGCGGCATCGGCAAAGATAATCAATTGCCCTGGCGTTTGCCGGCGGACATGAAACGCTTCCGCGAATTAACAACAGGTCATCACCTAATCGTCGGGCGCAAGACGTATGAATCTATCGGCAAGCCATTGCCAGGCCGCACAACAATCATCGTGACGCGGCAATCCGATTTTCAGGCCGCAGGATGTTTAGTGGTGAAATCCGTAAACGAAGCGTTGGCGCTGGCGTACAAGCGCGGTGAGCAAGAAGCCTTTGTGATTGGCGGCGCTGAAATCTACGCGCAAGCACTGGCGCAAGCTGATCACCTGTATTTGACCTTTGTCGAAGCCGAGGTCGCCGCCGATACTTTTTTCCCGGCAGTTGCCGAGGCCGATTGGCGTGAAGCAGAACGCAGCACGCACGCGGCGGATGAAAAGCATCAGCACGCGTTCACCTTTGTCACGCTGGACAGAAAGCGTTAAGGCTTGGTGGGCGCGGCCTTCTTCTTTTTCGCTTGCTCGGCTTCCTCTTTTCGTTTCGCTTCCAATTCTTCCTGATGAAAGGCCAGCGCCGTTTGCAACAGTCCCAGATGCAAGCGCGTTTTGGTGTCGCGTGAATCGAGTTCGTGCAGGGCCAGCCGCACGCCCTCAAACGACTCTTTCACCAGATTGCTGGGCAAACTTTCAGGCGGCAGCGAACGCAACTCCGCTTCAACCTCTGTGCGTTTCTCTTTCGTTTGACGTTCTTGCTCTTTGGCGTAAGCGCGGTTCATCGCGCGCACCGCTTCGTTCAGCACAGGCAAGGCGTCAACCAGTTGCAGCACAGCATACAGGCTGACCAACGAGAGGTACTTTCCGCTTTGATTGCCGGGTGCGTCGGTTTCAGCCTGCGCGAGCCGGTTGCGCGCCAGATTCAACCATTCGACGAATAAGTCGCGCTCGCCCTCGGCAATTTTCACGTTGCCTTCGCCCACGCGCCCCAGCATCGAATCGCCAATATAAATCTCGTAGCCCGTCGAACTGCGTTCGCGCAAACATTCAATGATCGCCGCTGCCGTCAAGCGTTGCGGCACGGCTTCGATCACTTTGCGCGCCTGCCCATACTCTTTTTGCTTGAGATACTTTTGCGCGGCCCGCGCGGCGAAGCGGCCCCGCCAATCATCCCAATAGCGCGCAAGCTGGCGTTCCTCCGGCGTCATCGCCTCCAAAATGCGCACGGCTTCATCCGGGTCGTCCTCGCCGGCGGCTTGGTGCGCGGCGTCCCACAAAATTTGGGTGCGCGATTTTGGCTCGGCAGTCTTGCGCGCCAACGCGAGTTTGTCGACCACGGTTTTGGGCCGCTCGGCAAACAACTCATTCGGGTCGTGAGGCACTTGCTCGCCAGCGGTGGCTTTAGCTAGCGCGCGCCCTTCGATGGAATCGCGGTTGGCTTGGCGCTGGCATGTTTCCAGCGCTTGTTGCAGCAGCGGAGCACGTTCGGGGAAAAGCTTGAGCAGGCGTTCGCGCTGCCAGACCACATTATTCAGCACGACCTGGCAGTAGCGCGCTTGCTCCTCCGCCGTGTTCGGCACCATCAACAACCGTTCGATGACCGCGTTCTGGGCTTGCATTCGCAACGGCTCCGGCGTGCGTGGGGCGTTGTAAGACGGCAACTCTTCCAGCGTGGCCGTCACGAACACCAGCACCCGCAACAGTTCGTCATCCCGCCGCGCGCGGGCCAGCGCCAGCGCCTCGACAAACAGCGCGTCGGCCAGTTGCGTGTCATTCACGCGCAGCTTGATTAACGCGCTCACCAGGCCGGCGCTGGCGCCCGCCTGCACGCCGCGCCAAGCCAATTCTTTGGCGCGCGCCGGTTCTTTGTCGGCCAGCGCCCAAGCAGCGTTGATCAACACCTTCCCGGCCTCGTCACCTTGCCCCGCTTCGGTCTGGCGCTGCGTCAATGTTTGCAGGGCCTCGCTCAGCCGCTGTGCGACTTGGTTGTCGCGCCCACTGACCCGCCGCAAGACCGCGCGCACGGCGTTCATCTGCGCCTGACGCTGCGCTGCCGAAGCCTGCATCGGAACGAAGGCCACGATGTCTGCGGCCTTGCCGAACCATTCGCGTCCGCGCGCCGCGTCCACCGGCCACCAAAATTCGCCGAGTTGAGCATAGAGGTTCGCCCGGTCGAACTGCGCGTAATCCAGCGCGAGTTCGGCCAATTGTACGGTTTCGGCCTCGGCGCGCCCCAGCCAAACCGGCAGCGACTTTTCCGGCGTTTGCGCCCAAACCAGCTCGACGGCCAGCCAGATCGTCAGGCTAACGTGGAATAGACCCCGGAATAAATGATGACGAGGCATGGCGTATTTCCTTTCTGGTTTCCCAGCGCTAAATCTGTCAGGATGCCGCAGCGTTGCAGTAAGCCAGCTTGCTTTCCCCCCAGGAACAACGAGGAGAACGATATGATGCCGTCTGCTAGAACGCTACCCGCGCGCTTGTTGATTCACAATTTTCTCAGCGCCCCCAGCGCGGATTCCTTTGCCGCCGACGTGCGCGCCGGGTTGACCGCTACGCCCAAGACGCTGCCGCCGAAATACTTTTATGACGCGCTCGGCTCGCACCTGTTCGAGGCCATCTGCCAGTTGCCCGAATACTACCTGACGCGCGCCGAGACCGGGATTTTCGAGCGCCACGCCGCCGAGATCGTTGCGGCCATTCCCAACCTGACCAGCCTCGCCGAATTCGGCAGCGGCAGCGCGGTCAAGAGCCGCTACTTGATCGCCGCGCTCTTGCAACGGCAGGAGCAAGCGCACTACCAGCCCATAGACATCTCGCCCGACATCCTGCAACAAAGCGCCGCCGAATTGCTGAAGCACCACGCGGGGTTGAGCATCACCGGCTATGTTTGCGATTACCTGCAACAGTTTCCAACCATCGAACGCCGTTCGGACGGCCGTGTGCTGGTTTTGTTCCTCGGCTCGAACATCGGCAATTACACACCCGCCGACGCGCGCGCGCTGTTGCGACGCATGCGGCAGGGGCTACAGCCGGGCGACGGCTTGTTGCTGGGCACGGATTTGAAGAAGGATCGCGCGGTGTTGGAAGCGGCCTACGACGACGCGCTGGGCGTGACGGCGGCGTTCAATTTGAACGTGCTGCTGCGCATCAATCAGCAATTGGGCGGCGATTTCAACCTGCGCCAATTCGCCCATCGCGCGGTGTTCAACGAAACGCACTCGCGCATGGAAATGTATGCGGTCAGCCGCGTGGCGCAAACGGTGCGGCTGGCGGCGCTCGATTTGTCGGTTGCGTTTGAAGCCGGCGAGATGATTCACACCGAGTATTCGCACAAGTTCGACGCCGCGCAGTTGGCGGCGTTGGCGGCGGCGGCAGGCTTTGCGCCCGCACAAGTGTGGCGGGATGAGCGGGAGTGGTTTAGCAGCAATTTGTGGCTGGCGGCCTAGCTCGTTTCAGACAACGGAGGTTTGTTTATGCAGCGTCACGCAGATATTCCCGCTGACCTCAGCTTTATGACCGAGACTGAGTTGGCCCGCGAGATGATTCGGCTAGCGGAGGAGATTGCGCAGGAACAAGGCACGCGCACCACTGAAGAGATTGACCGTTTGATCGGATTGATGCGCGGGGGCGCGGCCGGCTGATAGAGAGAATATTCAGGGCATG
>JANOWX010000592.1:0-4386 GCA_031418175.1 Acidobacteriota bacterium
GAACGCGCCGCGCCTCTTCGTCAAACGCGACGATTACAGCGGCCCCGGTTTCGGCGGCAACAAGGTGCGCAAGTTGGAATACGTGCTGGCACAGGCCCAAGCCGACGGCGCTGAGATTGCACTTACCAGCGGCGGCGAAAAATCGAATCACGCGCGCGTGACGGCGGCCATGTGCGCGCGGCTGGGCTTGCGTTGTGTGCTGGTGTTGAACGCGGCGGCGGTGAGTCATCCGGGTTGGGAGCCAGCGAGCTTGGCGGCGGATAAGTTTTACGGCGCCGAGATTCACCGCGTCAGCAGCCGCGACGAACGCCGCAGCGCGATGGCCGCGTTGGCCGAACAGTTTCGCGCGGCAGGCAAGCGCGTCATCGAAATTCCGCTGGGCGCTTCGATCCCACTCGGTGCGCTTGGCTTTGTGCGCGCGGTCGCCGAAGCCCAAACGCAACTCAGCGCGCTGGGCGTCAACGCCACGCACATCTTTCATTCCAGTTCATCGGGCGGCACGCAGGCGGGCTTGTTGGCCGGTTGCCAGCTTTTCGGCCTGAACGCGCAAGTCATCGGCGTCAGCGCAGACGATCCCGCCGAGGCGATTGCGGCGGAAGTGGCCGCGATCATTGACGGCATCGGCGTGATGCTGGACGCGCCGTTGCGCAACGAGGCGACGGTCTTGGATCAATACGTGGGGCCGGGCTATGGCATTGATTCGCCGGAGTCAGTTGCGGCGCTTGAAATGGTTGCGCGCACTGAAGGGCTGCTGCTCGATCCAGTCTATTCAGCCAAAGCGATGGCGGGCCTGCTGGATTGGATCAAGCAAGGCAAGCTGACGGCGGCGGACACGGTGCTGTTTTGGCATACGGGCGGGCAGTTGGCTCTGTTTTACCGGCCTGCGCATTGAACTATGACTCGACTCACGCTCCATCAAACACTGCCGCTGTACGTGGTCGTCGCCAAAAACTACGCGACGCAGCACGACAACAAGATTCACAGCGACGCGGGCGCGGCGCGTTACGGCTTCGCGGGCGGGCTGGTGCCGGGCGTGGCGAATTACGCTTACCTGACGCGGCCTGTGGTTGAGGCCCTAGGCAGTGACTGGCTGACGCGCGGCACAATGACGGCGAAATTTATTCAGCCGATTTACGATGGCGAAACGGCGACGGCGCGCGCGGCGGTGACGAGTATCCAGCCGTTCGAATTGCAATTGGAATTGCGCAATGCGGCGGGCGCGTTGTGCGCGGTCGGCACGGCAGGACTACCGGACGCATTGCCGCCGCTCGCTGTCAGCGCCTATCCGCCGTGTCAGTTGCCAGACGCACGCCGCGCCGCCACGATTGCGGTGGTGCGCGCAGGCGACGAACTTGGCTCGCTGGACTTCACACTCGATTTGGCCGACACGGTGTTTTTGGAAAATATGCAAGAGACGTTGCCGCTCTATCGCGGCGCTGAGGCGCTCTGTCATCCGGCGTTTTGGCCCGCGCAGGCCAACGAATTGCTGATGCGCAACGTCGCGCTCGGCCCCTGGATTCACACGGCCAGCACGGTGCGGCATTATGCGTTGGCGCACAACGGTGAACGGTTGAGCCTGCGCGGGCGTGTGCGGGAAGCGTTTGAAAAACGCGGCCACGAGATCGTCGTGCTCGACTTGGGATTGTTTGGCGAAGAGGAACACGCCATCGCCCACATTTCGCATTCGGCGATCATAAAACTGAAAGAGAAAGACTGATTGATCCGGCGAAGCCTTTGGAGTGCGGCGGCACAGGCCGCCGCTTTGGTATGCCCTCAGCAAAGGACGGAATGAAAGTCTGTGTTGCCGTGGCCGTCCGTTGCATTCGATTATTTCACTCGTCAAAGAAATACCAAAGCGGCGGCCCGTGCCGCACGCACTCCAAAGTTTCGCTCAACTGGCGATGCGCAAATTCACCATCAAATCCGAACAGGCCAAGCCGTCGGTCATCAACTACCGCGACGTGCTCAACGCAGAGCAGCGCGCTGTCGTGCTGGCGGGCAAGGGGCCGCTGTTGGTCATCGCGGGCGCGGGGTCGGGCAAGACGCGCACGGCGACCTATCGCGTGGCGCGTCTGATCGAAGCGGGCGTGGCCCCGGCGCGCATCCTGCTCGTGACGTTCACCAACCGCGTCGCGCGCGAAATGTTGGGCCGCGTCGAAACGCTGTTGCACGCCGAGACGCGGCGCGTGTGGGGCGGGACGTTTCATTCGCTGGGCAATCGCATTTTGCGGCGGCACGCGGCCAGTCTGGGTTACGAGAGCAACTTCTCGATTCTGGATGCCGAAGACGCCAAGGACATGGTCGAGGTCTGCATCGAAGAGGCCGCGATTGATACGCGCGCGCGCCGTTTTCCCAAAGGCGAAGTGCTCAGCGGGCTCTTCAGTTTCGCCACCAACACCGACACGCCGCTGGAACAACTCATCGCCGCCAAGTATCCGCAATTCGAGCCGCTGACCACGCAGATCGTCCGCGTAGACCGCTTGTATCAGGCGCGCAAGCTGGAACGGAACGCAATGGATTACGACGATCTGCTGGTCAATTGGAAGCGGCTGCTGATTGAGAAACCCGACATCGCAGCCATCTATCAAGAGCAGTTCGAATACGTTCTCGTTGACGAATATCAGGACACGAACAAGCTGCAAGCCGAGATTGTGGATTTGCTGGCCGCCAAACACCGCAACCTGATGGTCGTCGGCGATGACGCGCAGAGCATCTTCGGCTGGCGCGGGGCCAACTTCGCCAACATCTTCGAGTTCAAAGACCGCTATCCCGACGCCCAGGTCTTCAAGCTCGAAACCAACTATCGTTCGTCGCCAGAGATATTGATGTTGGCGAACGCCTCGGTCGGCCAGAACCGCAAGCAGTTTCCGAAAAACTTGCAGGCTGTGCGGCCCAGCCGCAACTTCACGCCCGCGCTGGTGTCGTGCCGTGATGCCGAACAGCAGGCGGCTTTCGTCGCGGCGCGCATCCTGGAATTGCGCGACGAAGGCGTGCCGCTCGCAGAGATGGCCGTGCTCTATCGTTCGCACTTTCATTCGCTGGAATTGCAGTTGGAACTGACGCGGCGCGGCATCCCGTATGACGTGCGTTCGGGCGTGCGCTTTTTCGAGCAGGCGCACATCAAGGATGTCGTGGCCTACTTGCGCTTGCTGGTCAATCCGCGCGACGAACTGGCCTGGAAGCGCGTGCTCAAACTCATCCCCAAAATCGGCAACGCCACGGCGGCGCGCGTCTGGGAAAAACTGGCCTACGTCGCCGAACCGCACGCGCTCGTGCGCACTAGCGAACTCGCCGGAGCCTTGCCCAAAGGCGCGCAAAGCGGCTGGGGCGAATTCGTCGAATTGCTCAAATCCCTGCTCGAACCCGACGTGGTTAACCAGCCGGCCAAGCAGATCGAATTGGTGCTGGCGCGCGGCTATCTGGAATACCTGCAAGCGCTGTATGAAAACGCCGAGGCGCGCGAAGAGGACTTGCGGCAACTGGCGAATTTTGCGGCAAGCTACGAGACGACCGAGACCTTTTTGAGCGAACTGGCGTTGATCAACACCGAACGCTTCGCCCCGCCCGGCGGCACTGCGGGCGTTGACGTACTGATGGGCGGCGACGAAGACGAAGAACTCGCGCTCTCTTCGGTGCATCAAGCCAAGGGCCTGGAATGGCGCGTCGTGTTTGTGTTGTGGGCGGCGGATGGCCGCTTCCCCTCGGCCCGCAGCTTGCGCGATGCGGAGGGCGAGGAAGAAGAACGGCGCTTGTTTTACGTGGCGCTGACGCGGGCGCGCGATGAGTTGTATGTGTGTTATCCATTGATGGAAAGTGAACGCGGGCGGCAAAGTGTGATCCAGCGGCCTTCGCGGTTTGTGACGGAGGTGCCGCGTGAGTTGTTTGAGGTGTGGAGCGTAGATGAAGAGTTGCCGAAGTTGGAGGAGATGGAGACGCCGAAGCTGTTGAATTGAAAAGTAAGTGAACCTCTTTTACTGCACGGCGTGAAGGTCGCGTATGAAGATGCTCAGGGTTGTTACCGTAATCGTTATGGCGTTGATGGCTGTTGTTATCAGTCTTCGTCCATTGGTTAAAACTGTGATCAGGCATGACCGTGACACCAATGTTGTTTCGACACTGCGAACGATGCATAACGCTCAGGCCCAATTCAAAGCCATGAAAGAAAGGTTTGGAACGTTGAAAGAGTTGGCTGATGGGGATTTGATCGGGCCGAATTATATTATTGGAAAGCCTGTCAATCGGTTTATCTACACGGATGCGAACGTGTCAGCAACGACTTATTGTATTTGTGCCAACCGTACGAACGACCAGGCCGGGAACCGCGATTTCAACATCATTGAAGATGGTGAAATCCGCTATCACGAATCAGAGACAAAAGGCAGCGCG
>JANOWX010000593.1:0-2427 GCA_031418175.1 Acidobacteriota bacterium
TAGGCCGAGTTGCGGAAGCTCTTGGTTTTCTGATAGGCCGCCGCATCGCCAAGCCCTTGGATGACAAGCCGGCGATGTACGGTATCGGCAAACAATCCGTCCTTGGCGACGGCATCCAGATACTGTTGCTGGCGCTCGCGAACGCGCCCGGCCCAGAACACCGACCGGAACGTCACCTGATCGCGCAGCCGATTGGGCAGCGCCGCCTTGATCGCGTTTTCCATGGGCTCGTGATAGCCGGGCACCAGGGTGTTAATGCCATGCACAAAGACGACGGCAACAGGCTGCGCCATGAATTTCCCCCTCAAAGGCTTTAGCTGAGCGTGGCCACGCCCCAGTCAGGCGTCAATGTTTTGAATGTCAACCACCTCAACCGGGCTGTTATCGCAGCACCAGTCAGGCTAAAATCAGGCCATGACCGTACAAACTCCCCACCTGACAGGTTCCAAGCCCGGCCTGTCGCCGCTCACATTCTATGGCGTTGAGGTTGCCTCCCGGCTGCTGCTCGGAACGGCGCTTTACCCTTCGCCACAGATCATGACCGAGGCGGCACGCGCCGCCAATGCCTGCATAGTGACCGTTTCTCTGCGGCGTGAGCAGGCGCGCGGCAAATCGGGCGAGCGCTTTCTTGATCTCATCCGGGCACTGCCAGTGCACGTGCTGCCGAACACAGCTGGCTGCCGCACAGCCAAGGAAGCGATTACCACGGCGCTTATGGCGCGCGAATTGTTCGAGACCGATTGGATCAAGCTCGAAGTCATCGCCAACGACGACACGCTACAGCCCGACCTATTCGGCCTTGTTGAGGCAGCCGGTGTGCTGTCACGCGATGGCTTCAAGGTGTTCCCCTACACCACGGAAGACTTAGGCGCGGGCGAGCGCTTGCTAAACGCGGGCTGCGAAGTCCTGATGCCATGGGGCGCGCCCATCGGCACCGGACGCGGGCTTGCCAACGTCTATGGCCTGAAATCAATGCGCGCGTATTTTCCTGGCGTGCCATTGGTCATTGACGCTGGCATCGGCGCGCCCTCGCACGCGGCCCACGCCATGGAGATCGGCTACGATGCGTGTCTGCTCAATACCGCTGTCGCTAAAGCTGGAGATCCCGTTGCCATGGCGCGCGCCTTTGCTCAGGCAATAGATGCGGGCCGTACAGCCTATGAAGCGGGACTGATGGAAATGCGCGACATGGCGCAACCCTCATCGCCGGTCGCAGGTACGCCCTTTTTCGACTTGCGAGGCAAGCCTTGAGCCTCCACGTCTTTTATCCAATTGTTCCCAATTGCGCGTGGCTGGCGCGCTTAGCGCCACTCGGCATCAAAACCGTGCAGTTGCGCTTGAAGGATGCCGCCCCTGATGAGGTGCAGCGCGAAGTGCTGATGGCCGTCAAGCTGGCCGCAACTTATGACATGCAGCTGATCATCAATGATCACTGGCAGGCGGCCATCGACGCCGGAGCGGCTTATGTTCATCTCGGTCAAGAGGACCTGAAAGCGGCCGATCTTCCCGCAATCAAGCAACGAGCGATCAAAATCGGCATTTCGACCCACAGCGAAGACGAACTGGAGATCGCGCTGCGTGCCGCTCCCGACTATGTGGCGCTTGGGCCGATCTATGAAACCAAACTCAAAGCCATGGCCTGGGCGCCGCAGGGCCTCGACCGCATCAGGCACTGGAAAGCCAAAATTGGTGATCTTCCGCTTGTCGCCATAGGCGGCATCACGCCCGAGCGCGCGGGCGGGGTCATCGCTGCGGGGGCGGATAGTGTTGCAGTTATTACTGATTTTCTGACCGCCCCGCACCCCGAAGCGCGGGTGTCGTTGTGGCTCGATTGGGCGCAAACACGAAGAACAGAAGTCTAGCTCTAAGAAGTTCTGGCGATCAGATGTACTGGCGCCATCGATCAGAAAATGAATACCACTCTTCACGAACTTGCGATTTGTAGTTATCGGCCGTCTCGCGTATCTGTTGGGCATCGAACAACGGGTCACAAGAACCCGCCAACATATCGGAGAGATATTATGAAGATCTGGACAAAGCCCGCCGTACGCGAAACCGAAGTCGGCCTCGAAGTGACCTCGTACCTGCCGGCAGAAATCGACCTGATCTAATCGGTCAATCCAGTCTCTGGATTTCAAACGCGGTGGCCCTATGGCTGCCGCGTTTTTGATTTTGGGGGGAGTTTCTGAACCGTAGATCGGAGTGAGAGAGGGCCATAGGCCCGACCGAAGTCCGACAGACTTGACGTGATATCGGACTTCGTTCCTGCGCTATTCGCGCCGTCGCTCACTTCGACCTACTTCTTTTCCGGCTACAAGGGCCATTGCTCAATTACTCGACCTTCGCATCCCGGAAGTAGGGTTCAACCACGCCCTTGAGCTTGACGGTGATGGGGTTGCCCGCACGGTCCTTGGCGTTGCCAGCCGC
>JANOWX010000594.1:0-3433 GCA_031418175.1 Acidobacteriota bacterium
TGCCAGCCCTTCCTTACGGTCGGGCTACTGACACGCCGCCCCGAATTATTGAGACGATACATTGAGAACTACTGTGTGCGGCCACGCAATTCCGCGTGACCGCACTGGAAAGAAGAAAGGAACAAATACCATGAAAACCACGAGCTTTGTTTATTGCGCTTTATTGTGCGTGCTGACGTCCGTTGCGGCCTGGGCGCAAGACGTGCCGCCACCGCCATCCGCCCTTACCTTTGAATCTGCCAAAGCGCTGATTGTCAAAGATGGCAAATCGCTTGAGGTGCCGGTGCGGTTGCGCTTGGATGGCGCGCAGGTCGTGATCGAAGAGGCGTCGAGCGGCAAAGTCATACTTGCCTTACAAAACGCCGAAGTGAAAGCGGCGGAGTATTCCTATTCCAAACACCGGCGCTGGCAGCCGTTGGCTATTTCCAGCGGCGCATTTGTGGGAGGCACGATGCTTGGCCTTGCGCTGCTCGCGGATAGCGCCGGTTGGATTGCTGTCGGCGGCTTTCTTACCTTACCGGTTGCCGGGATTCTTTTCTTCACCCACAGCAAAAAACATTGGCTGACGATCAGAGGGACCGACGGCCTGGCAATGCTGCGGCTGGATAAGAGCAACTACCGGCGTGTAATCCCGGCACTCGAAAACCAAACCGGCATCACTGTTGCGCAACAAGGGGAGCGTTAATCCCGCGCACTGAGGTTAAGCCGCGAAGGTGCGCCGGTGATCCGTTGGATTACCGGCGTTTCTTCTTTCAAGGGATGTCCGTCACCGGCGATTGCATCGCGGCGCACCTTGCGGTCTAATGGCCGCGTTTTCGCAACCCAATCAACCTACTTTTAAGGAGGCAGGCAAATGTTCAAAGCAGCGTTGGGTCTGGCCTTGTTGCTCAGTCTGTGTGTGGGCGCATGCGCGCAACAACCCGCACCGGCAGCACAGGCGCCCAGACCGCCCGCGATCAAAACCCATCTGAAAGTCGGCGATGCCGCGCCCGATTTCAACTTGCCGGGCACGGATGGCAAGACTTACAAACTGAGCGATTTCAAAGGCAAGAAGAATGTCGTGCTGGCCGTCTTCGTGTTTGCGTTCACCGGTGGCTGAACGCGTGAAATGAAGGCGTATCAGGCTGATCTCGCCAAATTCACCGACGCAGACACTCAGGTTTTCGGCCTCAGCGTGGACAGCATCCACACGCTAAAGCATTGGTCCGAAGAACTCGCGCCCGAAACCAAAGGGCTTTCCTTCCCGATTCTCAGCGATTTCGTTTCGCGCAAAACCGTCAAAGATTACGGCATCTTCAATGAAGCGACCGGCTTCGGCATGCGCGCGACTTTCGTCGTGGATAAAGAAGGCAAACTCTCGTTCATCGAAGAAGGCAACACCGCAGTCAGCCCAACGGCGGCGGCTGAGGCTTGCAGCATGTTGAAGAAAAAATAGCGGCGGCGGCCCGCGCAATCTTCCGCCAGGCGGGCGGAATAAAGGATCGGCTTGGGGACATGAATCCATGCCGGTCCTTTTTTGCGTAAGGCCGGGTGTAATCGCGCTTGGAAAATCGAGCGTGCCTGAAATTGCTGCCGCAAAAAGGCACAAAATACGCAAAAGGCTTTTTGGATTTTGGTTGAGGTTTTTGCGCTTTTTTGCGGCCAATCCTGCTGACAACGGCCACGCCTTGTTACTGAGGAAAGACCATCGTGATCGGACAAACCATTTCGCACTATCGCATCGTCAACCGCATCGGCGCGGGCGGCATGGGCGAAGTCTATCTCGCCGAAGACACGCGGCTGGGCCGCAAACTCGCCATCAAACTGCTGCCCGAACAGTTCACCCAGGACGCCGACCGCGTGCGCCGCTTTGAACAGGAAGCGCGCGCTGCCTCCGCGCTCAACCATCCGAACATCATCACCATTTATGAAATCGGCCAGCACGAAAAGGCGCATTTCATCGCCACCGAATTCATCGAAGGCGACACCTTGCGCGAAAGGCTCCGGCAAGCGATGCCAAAAGGCTTGAAGTTGAGCGAGACACTCGACATCGCCGTGCAAGCCGTCAACGCGCTGCAGGCCGCGCATCAGGCCAACATCATCCACCGCGACATCAAACCCGAAAACATCATGCTGCTGCCCGATGGTTACGTGAAGCTGCTCGATTTCGGCCTGGCGAAACTGACGCAAAACGAAAGCGAGACCGGCGAATTGGAAGGGCCTACGCGCTCGCTGTTTGAAACGCAGCCGGGGCTGGTGATGGGCACGATCGCGTATATGTCGCCCGAACAGGCGCGCGCGCAACGGCTGGATGGCCGCACGGATATTTTCAGTCTGGGCGTAGTGCTGTATGAAATGATCAGCGGCCAGCGTCCGTTCAGCGGCTCCACGACCAGCGACGTGATTGCCTCGCTGTTGACGCAGGAACCCCCGCGCCTGTCGCAACGGCTGCCGGGCGTGCCGGGCGAATTGGAACAAGTTGTCGCGCGCATGCTGGCGAAGGAACTAGAGCAGCGTTACGCCAGCGCGCAGGAATTGCTCGCCGATCTCAAACGCATCAAGGCGCGCATCGAAGTCGGCGCTGACGAAGCCAGCACGCGCGAACTCACCAGGCCGCAAACCGCTTCAGCATCATCAGCATCAGGCGCGCCCGCGTCTGACGCCATTTCTTTCGACACCAACATCGGCGCGCCGCTTTCATTTGAAACTACGCGCGGCACGGCGGCGAATTTGGCGGCGGCTTCGGCGGCGAATGCGGTGCAGGCGACCAATATGCTCTCAGCGATGCAGCAACTACCACTGGCCCGGCGGCGCAGCCGTTTGCTGACCACGGTCGCGGTACTGGCGTTGCTTGCGCTCAGCGCCGCTGGCTATTTCGTCTGGCAACAACGCAACAGCAAGGTGGATTCGATTGCGGTACTGCCCTTCCGCATTAACGATCCGCAGGCCGAATATCTAAGCGACGCGATTACCGAGCAAGTGATTGACGCGCTCTCGCAAGTGCCCGATCTGAACGTCGTCGCGCGCAGTTCCATCCTGAAATACAAAGGCAAAGAGACCGACCCGGTTGAGTTGGCCGCCCAATTGGGCGTGCGCGCCGCGCTGACCGGCGAAGTCACGCGGCGCGGCGAAGATGTGATTGTCAACGCCGAACTCGTCAGCACCGCCAATCGCCGCCGTTTGTGGGGCGAACGTTACGTGCGCAAGCTGACCGAGTTGATTTCGTTGCAAGACGACATCACGCGCGGCATTGCGCAAAAGCTGCAATTGCCCGTCAACGGCCTGCCCGCCGCCGACAGCGCCAAAGCGGGCACGAAGGATCAAGAGGCGTACCGGCTCTATCTCGAAGGCCAATACTATTTCAACCAGGGCACGCCCGAAGCCAAGCACAAGGCCGATGAATTGTTTGAAGCCGCCGTCGCGCGCGACAGCAAATTCGCCGCCGCCGCCGCCG
>JANOWX010000595.1:0-3169 GCA_031418175.1 Acidobacteriota bacterium
AAGTTGTCTGAAATGAATGCGCAGCTTGAATTCACCGCCTTGCGCAGCCCCTTCGCGGGCGTCATCACCGAACAATTGATGTACCCCGGCGATATGGCGAAGCCCGATTCCGTCATCTTCACCGTGATGAATCTCAGCGTCGGCGTCGCGCGCGCGCAATTGCCCGAAGCCGATAGCCACGGCGTGAAAATCGGGCAAGCGTGCAGCTTCGCGCCGACTGATCAGGAAGACCCTTTCACTGGACGCATCACGAACATCAGCCAAGCCGTAGACCCGCAACGCCGCACCATCGAAATCTGGTGCGAGATTCCGAACGGGCAGCGCAAGTTAAAAGGCAGCGAATTCGGCAACGTGAGCGTTACGACGGGCACGGCGCGGCACGCCATCGTCGTACCTGTCGCCGCCGTGCAATTCGCCGAAGAAGGCGGCAAGGGTACGGTGATGATCGTGGACGCCAAACACATCGCGCACCTCAAAGAGGTCGAAACCGCCGAAACGATTGATGGCAAGGTGCGCATCACTTCGGGCTTGCAAGGCAACGAGACGGTGATTGTCGAAGGCGGATACAGCTTGCCCGACGGTACGCAAGTCGAGGTGAAAAAAGAAGAGGAAGACGAGAAGAAAGGCGAAAAGGTGGAGAAAGAGAAAGACGAGCAGTGACGCACAGCGCGCACATAAGCGAGAATGCGCGTGGAGGAAAAAACCATGACACCACAACTTAAGCTGCAACCTTTGATTACCGAAGAAGAATATCTGGCGCTCGAACGCGCGGCGGAAGAGCGCAGCGAATATCTGGACGGCGTGATTATCAAGATGGCGGGCGAGAGCGTTCAACACGGGCAGATCAGCACCAATCTTACCGGCATCTTGTATGGGCAACTTCTAGGCACGCCCTGCCAGGCCTTTTCAAAAGACACGAAAGTGCGCAGCGGCCCCGCGCCCAAACCACAGGCTTCGACGAAAGGGCTTTATTCCTACCCCGACCTGGTGGTGGCCTGCGGCGAGTTGCAACATCTCGATCAGTTCCGCGATGTGTTGCTCAACCCGACCGTCATCATCGAAGTGCTTTCGCCGACGACGGAAGCCTTTGATCGCGGCGAAAAGTGGGTGCGCTACCAAAGGTGGCTGCCGTCCCTGACTGATTATGTGCTGGTTTCGCAGATCAAACCGCAGATCGAACATTTCGAGCGCCAGCCGGATGGCGCGTGGCTTTATCGCCGCGTGGAGGGGATGGAAGCGAGCCTGACGCTGGCTTCGATTGGCTGCACGCTGCGGCTGGGGGATGTTTACAACCGCGTCGAATTTCCGCCCGAACCGGAACCCAGAGAAGACCGCGAAGAAGATTTCGACTGACCAATTATGACCGCAAGCCTCGCCCAATTCGTAGACGCGCACGGACGCGCGCTGGTGTTGATCTTTCTCAGCTTTGCCTGCGCGGGCTTGCTGTTTATGTTTCGGCTGCCGGTTTCGCTCTTTCCCGAAACCGATTTCCCGCGCATCGTCGTGTTGGTAGACAACGGCATTCAGCCCGTAGAAGTGCAGATGCTGACCGTCACGCGCCCGCTCGAAGAAGCCATTCGCAGCGTGCCCGGCATCACCGATGTGCGTTCGGTCACGGGGCGCGGTTCGTCTGAAATCAGCGTCATCTTTCGCTGGGACGTAGACATCCTCAACGCGCTGCATCTCATTCAAGGCAAGATCGCGCAGATCGAACCGAGCCTGCCGCCGGGCACGCGCTTCGACATCAGCCGGCTGACGTTCTTTGCGTTTCCGATGTTGGGCTTCAGCCTCACTTCGCCGAAGCGTTCGCAGGCAGAGCTTTATGATCTGGCTTACAACCAACTCGCGCCGCGTTTGTTTCGTTTGCCTGGCGTGGCCGAAGCGCGCATCACTGGCGGGAAGCCGCCCGAATATCACGTATTGGTCGAGCCGGAAAAGCTGAACAGTTACGGCATCCCGCTCACCAAAGTTGCCGACGCGATTCGCAAGACCAACCTCATCGGCGCTTCGGGCTTGGTGCAGGAAAATTACAAGCTCTACCTGACGACCGTCACCGGCCAACTCAAGAGCAAAGAGCAAATCGAAAACGTCGTCGTGGATGTCGTCAAAGGCACGCCGGTTTACGTCAGGAACCTAGCGAAGGTCGTGAACGGCGAACAGCCAATGTATGTCGTCGTCACCGCCGATGGCCGCCCCGCGACGCTCATCAACGTGCATTCACAGCCCGACGGCAACGTGGTCGAGACCGCCGCCGCCGTCAATAAAGAGCTTGACGAGATTCGCAAGACGCTGCCGCCCGACATTCAACTCGGCATTTTTTACGATCAATCGTTCAACGTGCGCGATTCGATCAGCAGCGTGACCGACAGCATTTTGATCGGCCTCGTGTTGGCAATCGCCGTGCTAATCGGCTTTTTGAAAAGCTGGCGCACGACGCTGGTGGCGGCGCTGGTGATTCCGATTGCGGCGCTGATCGCGATTGTGTTTATGAAGCTCTTCAATATGAGCTTCAACGTGATGACGCTCGGCGGCATCGCGGCCTGCATTGGCGTAGTCATAGACGACGCCATCGTGATGGTCGAGAACATCACCGTACACCTCTCGCTCGGCCAGTCGCCGCGCGCGGCTGCGCTCGCCGCCATCGAAGAACTGACGCCCGCGCTGATCGGCTCGACGCTCACGCCAATTGTCGTATTCGTGCCGCTGATTTTTCTAGGCGGCATCACGGCGATTTTCTTTCGCGCGCTGGCGCTGACGTTGGTGACGGCGTTGCTGGCTTCGTTGTTTCTGGCGATTTTCTTTACGCCGGTGTTGGCGCGGATGTTTATCAAAGCGCGCCCGACAGTAGCCACGCTGGAAGAAGCCGAACAGGCGGGCGAAGGCCGCATCATGCGCTGGCTAACGACGCGCTATGAACGGGCGTTGCATTGGTCGCTCAAGCACGCGCGGCTGATGGTGCTGGCATCGCTCGGAATCATGGCGGCCTCAGTGTTTTTATACTTCCAACTCGGCAACGGCTTTTTGCCAGACGTGGACGAAGGCGCGTTCGTGCTGGATTACGTGATGCCAGCGGGCACTTCCCTGACTGAGACCGACCGCGTGTTGCGCCACGTCGAAGAGTTCATCAAAGCCTCGCCTGATGTCGCGGGCTATTCGCGGCGCACGGGCG